>NZ_JBHTLQ010000008.1:0-116081 GCF_042679085.1 Phenylobacterium conjunctum
GGCCCAGCAGAGCCAGAAGGGCGCCCAGGGCGAAGCCGCCCAGGGTCTGGCCCATGTCGAGCATCACCGCCCCACGCACCTCGCCGGCGGCGCGGCGGCGCTCCTGGGCCAGCTTGACGAAGGATCGGGGCGCGACGGCCAACAGGCCCTCCAGCACCGCGTGGCGCAGGTCGGCCGACATCGGCCAAAGCCAGGCCACGGCGGCCGCGTGCGGCAGGGCCAGCAGCAACAGGCCCCAGGCGCGATAGATGGCGGCGCTGTGGTCGCCCTGGTCGCCACGCTCGGCGGCGCCGGCCCAGAAGCGGGCCATGGCCGCCTCGTTCCAGACGAAGACGGCGGTGTGCACGAGGCTCATCACCGAGAAGCCGATGGCGTAGGCCCCGAACTGGGCCGGCGTCAGCAGCCGGGTGAAGGTGACGATGGTGAGCAGGCCCACCACCCCTTGCACCAGGTTGGCGGGGAGGTAGCCGACGACGCCGCGCCAGAACATCGGGCGGCCTCTAGCGCACGTTCTCGCTGTCCCCGAGGAGACAGGGGATGGTCATGATGATGATGTAGAGGTCGAGCCAGAAGGACTGGCGCTCGATGTACTCCACGTCCAGAGCTACGCGGCGGCGCACGAGCTCTGGCGTGTCCACCGGCCCGCGCGAGCCATGGATGGCGGCCCAGCCGGTCATGCCGGGCTTCATGCGATGGCGATGGGCGTATTCGTGCACCAGGCGGGCGCTCTCCACCTCGCCGGTCATCAGGCCGACCGGGTGCGGGCGCGGACCGACCAGGGACATCTCGCCGCGCAGGACGTTGAAGATCTGCGGCAGCTCGTCCAGCGAGGTCTTGCGGATGAAGCGGCCGATCCGGGTGACGCGGTCATCATCGGCCGCCACCTGGCGCACGCCGCCGGTCTGGGGCGGGGCGGCGCGCATGGAGCGGAACTTCCAGACGACGATCTCTTCGTTGTTGAAGCCGTGGCGGCGCTGGCGGAACAGGGCCGGGCCGGGGCTGTCCAGGCGGATCAGCACGGCGATGATGGCCATGACCGGGGCGGCGACCAGCAGGGCGATGGAGCCGATCGCCAGGTCCTGCAGGCGCTTGACCAGGGCGCGGCCGGCGTCGGTGGGCGGGCCAGAGACCCGGGCCAGGGGCACGTTGGCGATGCGGCTGATGGCGGCGGCTTCCTGGTCCGGCGCTTCGCCGTCCAGGAGCAGGGTGATCTCGTTGGGCAGGACGCGCAGGCGCTCGACCAGCTGGCTGACCCGGCGCTGGGCCTTGGCCGGGACGGTGATCACCACCCGGTCCACATAGGGCATGACTTTATGGTTCATCAGGGCTTCGGTGCCGCCCAGGACGGGGACGCCGCACAGGGCCTTGGGCGCACGGCCCGCCCGGTCGTCGAAGACGCCCAGGATATTGACGTCGCGGCTGCGCAGGCTGGCGGCGATCAGCCGTTCGGCCGCGCCGGTCGCGCCCACCACCACGACGTTGGGGGTCAGGCGGCCATTGGCCCGCCAGCGGCGGACGCTAAGCGACCAGACCGCGTGCAGGACATATAGGCCGACAAAGGCGGCGAGGCCGCCGGTGGCCAGGATGTTCAGGATCGGTGCGGTGGGCGCGACCAGGGCCAGGAGGAGGCCAGCGCCGGCCAGGCCGACGCCCGCGGCGAGCGTCAGGCGGGCCAGCTGGAAGGCCAGGCCCTGGCGCGGGCCGAACTGGTAGGCCTTGGACTGGGACAGGGCCAGCAGCACTGGCAGGGTCAGGATCAGGGCCTCGGTCAGGCTGGCGCCGCCGAGCGCCATGGCCACGGCGCCGGCGCAGGCCAGTATCACCGCGTCGCCGGCCTGGAACATCCAGGCGATCAGATGGCCGGGCAGGCGGGCGCGGGTGGGCACCAGGTTGGCCGGGCGCAACGGCCCGCGGCGATCCTGCTGGGCGGGCTGTTCGGCGGGCGGCAGAGACTCAAGTGGAACCTCGGACGGGCGCGCGACGGCCTCGAGCGTCGGCGGATCGACGTCATTGGCGGGCTTCTGCTGGGCGAGTGCGGGCATGAAACGTCTTACGGTCCAAGGGTTTGGAGCCGTCATTTTGCCGCAGGGGTCTGATCGTCAGGTTAACGGTCGCAGAGCCGATTGCCACAGGCCTCCGAAACGGCTATCCGTCCCCGCCCTGAGGTGACGTGGCCGAGTGGCTGAAGGCAACGGTTTGCTAAATCGTCATACGTGAAAGCGTATCGAGGGTTCGAATCCCTCCGTCACCGCCAGGGTTCTCCTGACATTCCAATGAAACGCCGGCCGCCGCCTAGGCGAGGCCAAGCGTGTCGATCTCCCCCATTTCCTCGGCCGAGTAGGGGCCGTCGGCCTCGGCCTTGAGGCCCATGGCCAGTTCGGCGCGGTTCTTCACGCCCAGCACCAGGGTGTCGTAGTTGGGCAGGGACAGGGCGTAGCGGTGGGCGACATAGGCCGGGTCCGCACCCCAGCGCTGGCACAGGGCGCGGAACGGTGCGGCGCGCTCATAGTCCAGCCGGTCGGGATTGTTCGCGGAAAGCTCGCGGTCGACGGCGGCCGTCAGGGCGCCGGCCTGCACAGCGCGGATGCCCATGACGCCGAGGCCCGCGGCCTTGGCGGCGGCGGCCACCTCGCGCGGGCGGGCAGGCTCGGCGTAGCGCTTCAGGGCGCCGGGGCTGTCCATCAGGTTGGCGATCACCTGCACCACCGCCGGCTTGGTCTCATGGGCGATGGCGTCCAGCACCGCGCTCGGCACCCCGATGCCGGTGATCCCCCAGTGGGCGATCTTGCCCTTGGCCTGCAGGGCCTGCATGGCCGGGATCACCTCGGCGGCATAGGTCGTCCAGTCGGTGGAGAACTGCGCTTTGGCGCTGTCGCCAAAGGCGTAGGTGAAGCCGTCACGGTGGATATTGGAGTGCAGGAAGAACAGGTCGATGCGCTCCAGCCGCATGGCCGCAAGGCTCGCGTCCACCGAGGCCTCCAGCGCCGCCGCTGCGGCGCCGGGCGCGGGCGTGCCCAGCTGGTGCTTGGTGGTGAACTTCACGCCCTGGGGCGGGCGGCCGGCGAAGGCCTCGCCGACGAAGCGCTCGGCGTTGCGGTACATGGGGGCGCAGTCGATCACTGTGATCCCGGCGTCCACTGCGGCATGGACGGTGGCGCGGGCTTCCTCCGCCGTGGTCTCACCCCAGATCTGGCCGATCCCGCCGCCCAGGCACAGGCGGCTGACGTCGCCGAGCTTCCCAAGTGTGGCCGTGCGCATGCGTGTGTCTCCCCGTTGGAACGAGGCTAGCATGGTTCCGGTGTCTGCCGAGGGGGGAGGTCCGGCTCGCGGGGCGGCTTTCTGCCCCCGCGAGCCTGAGGCGGTGAACCTCTGCGCCGGCTGGGCGCGAGACCGGTGTCATAGGCGCTGAGATCGTGGCGTTGGAATGGCCGTTTCACCCGGATCGGGCGCGGGCGGCGGCCCGGCGGCTCAATCCGGGTGGGGCAGGGTTAGCGATGGGTCTATCCGGCGGGGTGAGGCGGGCTGTTGAACAGTTTCGCCAGCAGGGCCTGCAACTCGCCCAGTTCATCCGGCGAGAGCGCCTGGAACATGCCGCCCACGGCCGCGTAGTCGTCCGGATCCCGGCTGGCCCAGAAGGCCGCGCAGGTGGGGCTCTGTGCCAGGCGCTGGATGCGTCGGTCGGCCGGATCACGGCGGGTTTCCAGGAGACCTTTGCGCTCGAGGGCCGCGGCGAGCTGCTTGATGTTCTGGTAGCTTGTCTGCAGGGCGGCGGCGGCCTCGCTGAGGGACGGGGCCCCGCCCGGCCCGATGGTGGTCAGAAGGGCGGCCTGCTGGGTGGTGACGCCCGCGTCCTCCAGGGCGCGGTCCATCGCGGCCCGCTGCCGCCGCGCCAGGGCCTGGATCAGCCGAAAACATACGGCGGCGCTCAGGTGCGGGCCGGCCCGCCCCTCCATCCCGGCGTCGAACCCGAGCCTTGCATTGACGTCCTCTGACATAAAGAGAATATATTATGTAACTCGCGCGCGCTCAAGGACCCCGCATGATCTGCCTTCTGCCCCACGCGGCCTATCTGTCCGAGACCTCGCGGATGATCGCCATCTACAAGGCGCTGGCGGCGCGGGGCGCCTCCGTGGTGATGGCCACGCACGGCGGGCTGTTCGAAGGCCTTATCGCCAGCGAGGGCATTCCCTATGAGCGCCTGTCGCCGACCATGGACGAGGCGCGCTGCCGGCGGTTCATCGCCGAGAACGTCGGGGTGGGGGCCAACCTGGACGGTCCTTATAGCGAAGCCGAGCTGGAGGCGCTTTCGGCTTCACAGGCCGATTTCTTCCGCAGACGGGGCGTGCGCGCGGTGGTCACGGGGTTCGAGATCTCGGCCCTCCTGTCGGCGCGCCTTGCGGGCGTCCCGCTGATCACCGAGCACGCTGGAGCCTTTGTCGCGCCGGTCTTCGAGCGGCGTCTGGCGCCGGCGCCCTCGATCCCGCCGCCGCCTTTGCGGCGGTTGCCCGCGCCGCTGATCCGGCTGTTGATGAACACCGGTGCGCATCGCCGGGACCTGTGGGCGCGGGCCCTGGACCGCACGGCCCGGCGGCTGGGGGTGGAGGGCGTGCCGTCCCTGCCGGCCCTGTTGATGGGAGACCTGACCCTGGTCACCGAGACACCGGAGGTGCTGGGCATCCCGCAGGGCGAGCTGCACGCCTGGCGGCCCCGCCACCCGCGCGCCTACCGCCAGACTCCAACCCTTCGCTATGTCGGGCCGATGTTCGCCGAGCTTGACCTGCCGGTTCCGGCGCGGGTGGAGGCCTTCCTGGCGGCCCCGGGCCCCGTGGCCTATGTGGCCCTGACCTCAACACCGGCGGAGACGGTGCGGCGGGCGGCCCTGCGGGTGGCGGAGGCGGGCGTCCGGGTGCTGGTCGCGGGCTCTGGAACTGCGCTGCCGGGGCTGGAGCGGGACGGGGTGATGGTGGAAGGCGTGCTGCCCAGTCACAAGATCATGCCGCGGGTCGCCTTCGCCGTGACCGCGGGCGGGCAGGGGAGCGTCCAGTGCGCGATGGCGGCCGGGACGCCGCTGATCGCCGCGCCCTTGCATTGGGAGCAGGACTTCAATGTCGACCGGGTCGCCCGGCTGGGGGCCGCCCTGATGGTCCCCATGCGCGAGGCCGGCGGACCCGTGATGACCCGCGCGGCCCGCAAAGTGCTGCGGCGTCCGACCTACCGGCGCGCGGCCGGCCGCATCGCCGCCCTCTACCGCGACGGGAACGGCCCGGCCAACGCCGCCCAGGCCATCCTCGACTACCTTGCCTAGCCCGCAGGCCTCAGCCTCGGGTAGGGCATCTTCTCGCCCATGAGGTTGGTGCTCTTACAGGACGGATCGGCGTCCAGGCTCCCCTCGGCGATGTCGGGATCGAGGTTCCGGTCCATGGTCTGGTGGTTCTGCCAGTCGCAGTAGGTCGGGTACTTGATGGCGTTCATCGGGTAGACCAGACCATAGTGGGCGTCCTGGTCCTTCTTGATCGCGCCGCCGACCGTCTCCCAATCGATTTCGGCGATGAGGCCGACGCGCAGGGTCTGGATGATGAGCTCGCCGCGCTGGCTCTTGTAGTAGTCCAGAGCCCCTCGGATCGCGTCCTCGCGGGTGGCCGCGCCAGAATAGTAGTAGGCGTGGGAGCGCAGCTGGCTCTTCGTCGGCTGGGTGCCGACGGCGACCGCGAACCAGCCGAAGCCCAACTCAAGCGGCGGGCTGCCGCAGCCGGCGTTCTCTTCCGTCATGCACTGAAGCCAGACGCCGTACCAGGGATAGACGTCCCGGCCGATGCTGATGGCTTCGGCCTTGGACTGGGCGATGACCCAGCGCTCGTCGCCGATGAAGGCTTCGGGGCTGAAGGTGTAGAGCTGGGCCGGCTTGAGATCCTCGTAGCCCTTGGGCGGCGCGAGCCTCGCGCTTGAGCTATTCCTGGCTGCCGAGGGCGCTGCGGGCGGTGTCGGACGCAAGGGGGTGGGCGCAGCAGGCGTTGCGGCCGCCGTCACTGCGGGGCGGGCAGGCGGCGGCGCCAGGAGGTGGCCATAGTCGGCCATGAGCTTGTCCGCGCGCCCCCGCGCGGCCACCGCGATGGGGTGGTCCGGCGCATAGACCTGGGCCGCGAGCTCCGCCATGTGCTTGGCCCGTCTCAGATAGGCCGCATCGATATCGGCGGCCGCCGCGCCCGCGTCCTGGGCGATCAGGGTGGAGAGCTCCAGGTTGAGCCGCTCCTGATCAGGCTCGGCGCCCGGCTTCTGGCGGGACACCTCCAGGGCCCGTCCCCGCGCATCGCGCGCCAGCTCCGGCTTGTTCAGGGCGCTCAGATAGTCGCCCTTGTACTTCCAAAGCCAGCCCAGGAGGACATCATCCGCCGGGACCTGACCCTGAAGCTTCGGGATCCAGGTGTTGACGAGGGCGAGCCCGCGTTCGGCGGCGTCGGGAGGCTGAGGAGCTGCAGAGTAGATCCCGGCCAGCGCCTTGAGGGCGCGCCTGGTCAGGGAGAAGGCTGCGCCCTTGTCCTTGTCGTAGCACGCCAGGGCGGCGTCATCCCACGCGACCGCGCGGCGCCAAGCCTGGCGTTTTTCCGCGAGATTCCCGAGCGCGGCCAAGGACGCGCAGGTGGTGTCCCAGCTTTTCTGTCCGTTCAGCTCGTAGATCATCAGAGCGCGGGCGAAGTTGAGCTCCGCGGCGTCCAGGTCGCCCATGGCGGCATAGGTGCTGGCGGCTATGCGGTACTGGTCGCCGGCCAGACCCGCGACGGGCCCAAGCGTGTCCACAACGGCTTTGAGCCCGCGCTGATGTTCGGCGAGGGCTTCCGGGCGTTTGCCTGAGTCCCGCAGGCGACGGATTTCGGCCACCGAAGCGACATTCGCGGCGATCTGCGCGGCCGTGGGCGTGGTCAACGGTGCGGTGGCGGCGGGTGCGACAGGCAGGTCGGGATGGGCGAGCCTCACCTTCGCAAGGCGCTCTTGCGCCGCCTTGACCTCGTCGGAACTCTCGCCCTCGACGCCCAGGACGAACAGCAGGTGAAGCGTCGCAAAGGTCATGTAGTCGGCGTCGATGGGCTCGCCGGCCTCGGGAGCGAGGTAGTCTTCCAAGATCTCAATGGCCACCGTGAGCTGCTCGGGGCGGGCTTCCTTGCTCGCCAGGATCAAAGCCTCGCGCCGGACGGTCCACGCGCTGTCCTGGTCGTTCTGGGCGTTCAGGACCAGGACCTTTGACCGCATCAGAGAGAGGATTTCCCAGCCGTCGGCCGGGAAGAGCTTCTGAAACCTCGGCATCCAGTAGTTTATGATCTCGCCGGCCTCGAGGCGGTCCGTCGGGTCGCCTGAGGCCAGATGCACCTTGATGGCGGCGCGCAGGAGCCGGGGTAATTCGAGGTTCGCCTGGTCCGGCGCCCCATCGACGCAGGTCAGCGCCGCCCTGTAGACGGCCGGGCCTGTGGTCTTGTTGTCCGCCGCCTCATAGAGGTCCAGCCGGTCGAGGCAGGCCTGGGCGGCGGACTCGCCTTCGCCGGACCCGGCTCCCTCCTGGGCGAGGGCTACAGGCGCGGCGGCGCAGAGCGCCAGAGCCGCCAGCAGCGCCGGCAGAAGTTTCATACGCGTCCCCCCGAAGCACCCTGCCTCCGGCCGAGCATGAGCACGACCTGCGCGAGGGGCAAGGGCTCGCAAGCCCGGGCGGCGCCTAATCCTCCAGGGTGACCAGGTCTCGATAGGCGCGCCAGCTGGCCAGGCCCAGCCAGGGGAAGACCAGGATGAAGGCTGTGAAGCCGGTGGTGGCGCTGATCAGCAGCAGGGCGACCAGCAGGATGGCCCACAGGAGCAGGGGCGCGGTGTTGCGGTCCAGGGCGCGGAAGCTGGCGGCGGCGGCGCTGAAGACGTTGACGCGGGTGTCGAGCAGCATCGGCGCCGAGACCACCACCAGGGCGTAGGTGAGCAGGGCGAAGACCCCGCCGATGATCGTGCCGACCAGCAACATGGTGTGGCCGCCCTTGGTGTTCAGGGCGAAGGCGATGAAGTCGGCGGTGGTGTGCTGCAGGGAGAAGGTGTTGAGGCCGTAGACGATCTGCGCGACCCGGCCCCACAGGAGGTAGATCAGCAACAGGGCGAGGCCGAGATAGAAGGTGTCCTGGCGCACGGCCTGGCGCACCAGGACCATGTCCCGTAGACGCGGCCGCTCGCCGGCCTCGATCCGGCGGCCCGCCTCGTAGAGCCCCATGGCCAGCATCGGGGCCACGAAGACGAAGCCCAGGGTCAGGGTCAGCACCCAGAAGGCGGCGTTGAAGATGTAGAGGGCGTAGCAGATCCACGTGCTGAAGGCCGCCAGGGCCAGGCCATAGACCAGGCAGGGACCCGGCGCGCGCCAGAGATCAACCCATCCCTGGCCCAGCCAGCGGAAGGGGGCGGACAGGCCGACGCCGTTGATGTGGATGCGGCCGGCGCCGCCGGCGGCGCTCTGCGGCTGGTCCATTGGTCTTCCCCCTGGGCGTGGCGTCTTGTGCGTGCGCCTGAGCCCCGAGGTTCGGGGGCGGGGCGGCGCGCCTGCATTGACCTAGATCAAGGGTGCGCTTGCGCAAGGGGGCGAACCCCTGTTCATCCTTGGCCAAACACGCCGGGAGGAAACATGGACCTGCTGTATTCGGGCGCGACGCGGACCTGGGTCCATCCGGAGACGGTGTCCATCGGCCGGCTGCCGGCGCGCGCGACCCTGTTCCCGTTTCCGGATGCGCAGGCCGCAATGGCGGTGCGACGCGAGGCCTCGCCCTTCTACCTGTCCCTGAACGGCGACTGGCGGTTCCGGATGGTCGACCGGCCCGAAGCGATCCCGGCCGATTTCGCCGAGCCCGGCCTGGACGAAGGCGCGTGGGGATCGATCCCCGTGCCCGCCAACTGGACCCTGCACGGCCATGACCGGCCGCACTACACCAACATCCAGATGCCGTTCCCGGACGCGCCGCCCAATGTGCCGGACGAGAACCCGACCGGGCTCTATCGCACCCGCGTGACGATCCCCACCGACTGGGACGGGCGGCGGATCGTGCTGCAGGTGGGCGGGGCCGAGAGCGTGCTCTACGCCTGGGTCAATGGCCAGCCGGTGGGGATGGGCAAGGACAGCCGCCTGCCGCAGGACTTCGACATCACCCCTTATGTGTCCGCTGGCCAGGAGGCGGTGATCGCCCTGGCGGTGGTGAAGTGGTCGGACGCCACCTTCGTCGAGGATCAGGACCAGTGGTGGATGGGCGGCCTGCACCGGGAGGTCTGCCTCTATTCCACGGCGCCCACCCACATCGCCGACGTCTTCGCCCTGGCCTCCCTGAAGGACGACTTCGCGACCGGGACCCTGAAGACCACCGTCAGCCTGGGCTTCCCGGGCGAGCCGCAGAACGGCTGGGAGGCCGAGGTCCAGCTGTTCGACGCCGCCGGCCAGCCGGTGCTGGCCCAGCCCCTGGCCGCGCCGGTGAAGGCCTCGCCGGTCGGCTACAATCCCTATCGCGGGCCGCTGGGCGTTGTGGCGCTGGAGGCGGAGATCCCCGGCGTCGCGCCCTGGTCGTCGGAGACGCCGGACCTCTACACCCTGGTCGTCACCCTGAAGTCGCCGGAGGGCGCGGTGGTGGAGGCGACCGGCTGCCGCGTGGGCTTCCGGCGGGTGGAGCTGGGCGACCGCGAACTGCTGATCAACGGCAAGCCGGTGATGATCAAGGGCATGAACCGGCATGAGCACCACCCGGTGCGCGGCAAGGTCGTCACCCGCGAAGACATGCTGGCCGACATCGCCTTGATGAAGCAATTCAACGTCAATGCGGTGAGAACCTCACACTATCCCAACGCGCCGGACTGGTACGACCTGTGCGACGAGCACGGCCTCTACCTGGTTGATGAGACCAATCTTGAGACCCACGCCTTCCTGCACACCATCTGCCGGGACCCGCGCTATGCGGCCCAGTTCGTGGAACGCGGCCTGCGCATGGTCGAGCGGGACAAGAACCACCCCAGCGTCATCATCTGGTCTCTGGGCAATGAGAGCGGCTATGGGCCCAATCATGACGCCATGGCCGGCTGGATCCGGCACTTCGACCCGTCGCGGCCGCTGCACTATGAGGGCGCGATCTGGGGCTGGGACTTCGAGGGCGACCAGACCCGGCTGATCCGGGGCACGGTCTCGGCGCCTGAGAACCGGATGCGGGGCATGCGGGCCAGCGACCTGATCTGTCCCATGTATCCGGAGATCGACGCCCTGGTGCGCTGGGCGCAGGCCAACGACCCCACGGATCGGCGGCCGATGATCCTGTGCGAGTACTCGCACGCCATGGGCAATTCCAACGGCAGCCTGGGGGACTATTGGGACGCCTTCGAGGGCCATCACGGCCTGCAGGGCGGCTTCATCTGGGAATGGTGCGACCACGGCCTGGCCCAGGTGGATGACCAAGGCCGCACCTGGTTCGCCTATGGCGGCGACTTCGGCGATACGCCCAACGACCTGAACTTCTGTTGCGACGGCATTGTCAGCGCCGACCGCATCCCGCATCCGGGCCTTTGGGAGTTCAAGAAGCTGGCGCAGCCGGTGGCGGTGCGTTGGGCGGGCGAGGGCAGGGTGGAGATCCGCAACAAGCGTGACTTCACGAGCCTGGCGGACCTGGCCGGCGCCTGGGTGCTGGAGGTGGACGGACAGCCCGTGGCCAGCGGGACGCTGCCCGCCCTGGATATCGCGCCTGGCGGGGTGGCGGTGTTCGACCTGGATCTGGGGGCAAGGACCCTGGAGCCCGGCCAGGCGGCCTTTGTCCGCGTCCAGTTCTCCCGGATCACGGCGTCGGCGACCTGTCCGGCCGGGCACGAGGTCGCCTGGGAGCAACTGCCGCTGGACCTGCCGGTGCAGGCGACGGCGGCGCCAGCGGTGCGGTCGGGGGCGGCCCTCACCGTGTCGGATCAGGCCGGCCGGGTCACGGTCACGGGCCAGGGCTTTGAGGTCGAGTTCGATCGGGCGGCGGGGCGACTGTCGCGGCTGAGCGTGGGCAATCACACCATCCTCACCGCTGGGCCGCGCCTGCAGGTCTGGCGCGGGGCCACCGACAATGACGGCATCAAGGGCTGGAGCGGCCAGGAGGCCAAGCCCCTGGGGCGCTGGCTGGCGGCGGGGCTCAACGACCTGGCCTTCGGCGACCCCGGCCTGGAGGTGGCCGAGGAGGACGGCGGGGTGGTGGTCCGCCTGCGCCAGGCCGCGGCCTGCGCGGCGGTGTCCGAGGCTGTGATCCACACCCACGACTATCACATCCACCCCGATGGCCGGATCGTGGTGTCGAACGCCTTCCATGTGCATGAGGCGCTGGACGACCTGCCGCGCCTGGGCGTGACCATGACCCTGCCTGATGGGTTCGAGGCTCTGGAGTGGTTCGGCAAGGGGCCGCTGGAAAACTATGTCGACCGCGATCGCGCCGCCTGGATCGGCCGGTTCAGCGGCACGGTGAGCGGCCAGTATGTCGACTACGTCCTGCCGCAGGAGCACGGCAACAAGACCGGCCTGCGCTGGATGGAGCTGGCCTCGCGGGAGGCGACGGTGCGCTTCACCATCGATGGCGCCTGCGAGGGCTCCGCCAGCCGGTTCGCGGCCGAGGACCTGTTCGCCGCCCGCCACACCACCGACCTCGTTCCCCGTCGCGAGGTGCTGGTCAATCTGGACGTCCGCCAGCGTGGCCTGGGCACGGCTAGCTGCGGGCCGGACACGCTGCCGCGCTACCGGATCGGCGGGGGCGACCACGCGCTAGGCTTCACCATCAGCGTGGAGCCGCGCTGAGACTTACTTCCTGACGCACATCCAGCGGGCGCGGTGGAAGTTCTCCACATTGTCCACGAAGCCGGTGATGCGCGGGGAGACCAGGTTGCGGCTGACCAGGTAGTAGAGCGGGATCATGGCTTCGTCGTTCAGCATCAGCTGTTCGGCCTCGGCCAGGATCTCGCCGCGCCGGACCGGATCGGGCTCGCGGTCGGCGGCGTCGAGCAGGGCGTCGTAGCTCGGGTTGCGATAGTCGCCATAGTTCTGAGCGCCCGTGTCCGAGCGCATCAGGCCCAGGAAGGTCGTCGGATCGTTGAAGTCGGCGTACCAGCTCATCACCCCCAACTCGAAGTCGCGGTTGCGATAGGCCGCAAAGGCGATCTGGCCCTCGTTCTGAACCAGCTTGGCCTTGACCCCGATGCTCGCCCAGTCGGCCTGGATCGCCTGGGAGATCAGCACGGTGTCGGGGGAGTTGGAGATCTTGAGCTCGATCTCCAGCGGGTTCTCAGGGCCGTAGCCGGCCTGGGCCAGCAGGCGCTTGGCCTCGGCCTGGCGCTGGGCCAGGGGCTCCTTGGCCCAGTAGAGCTGGGCGCCGCCCTGGGGATAGTTGGCGACGCCGGGGGGCACGAAGGCGTAGGCCGGGGCCTGGCCGGCGCGCAGGAGCTTGCTGGTCAGGAACTCGCGGTCCACGCCCATGGACAGGGCGCGGCGCACCCGGACATCGCGGAAGGCGGCGACGTCGCGGGTGTTGAAGGAGAAATAGGCCGTGGCCAGGATCGTATGGGTGCGCGGCACGCCCGGCATGGTGGCCCGCAGCCGGGCGATGCGGTTGGACTGGAATGAGGTGTTGAGGTCGAGCTCGCCGCGCTTGACCCGCCGTTCGGCCATCACCGCATCCGGCGTCGGATAGTAGTTGATCCGGTCGATGCAGACGTTCTTGGCGTCGAAGAAGCGCGGGTTCTTCTGGACCTGGATGTAGTCGCCCAGCCGCCAGGTGACGAGGGAGTAGGGGCCGTTGCCGACGAAGCGCCCCGGCTGGACCCAGTCGTCACCCCACTTTTCCACCACGTGCCGGGGCACGGGGAAGAAGCTCTGGTGCTTGGCGATCTCGGGCAGGTAGGGCGCCGGGTGCTCGAGCTTGAGCACCAGGGTCTGAGGATCGGGCGCGCTGACGCCCAGGCTCTCAGGCGGGGCCTTGCCCTCGTTCACCGCCTGGCCGTTCTGAAGGATGTAGAGCAGGTAGGCGTAGATCGAGGCGGTCTTGGGATCGAGGATCCGGCGATAGGCGTAGACGAAGTCGTCGGAGGTGACCGGAACCCCGTCGGACCAGTCCGCCTTGCGCAGGTGAAAGGTCCAGGTCAGGCCATCGGGGCTCGTCTCCCAATGCGTGGCCATGGCGGGGGCCGGACTGGCGTCCGGCGCGTCGGTGGTCAGGCCGACGATCAGGTCGGCGATGATTGTCGCCTCGTCGATCAGGTTGGACTTCTGGGGATCTAGGGTCGCGGCCTCGGTGTTGTTGCCGTACTCGACGCAGACCTGGCCGTTGGGGCAGGGCGCGCGGGTGACCTTGGGCTGGCAGGCGCCCAACAGGCCCGCCAGCGCGAGCAGGGCCAGGACACGGGCGGAACGGGATACGCGAACCAAGAGCGGCCTCCGACGGAGCAGGTCCAAGACCTCGCATTCCTTCGCCGGGATGGCCAGGGGGCGTCGCGCTTCAGCCGTACAGACGCTTCAAAGCGCCCCCCGGCCGGGCCGGGAGGCGCCTGCGAGCCAGCAGCCGAGACGGGTCTAGCGCTCGCGCGTCGGGGCGGTGGGGTTGCGGCCGCCGCCGCGGGACGACTCACCGCCCTTGCGGCCGGCGGTGGCGGCGAGGTCGCGGTCCTTGGCGAAGCTGCGCTTTTCACCGGGCACGCTGGCGCCGCCCTTGCGCGCGATCTCGCGGCGGCGCTCGGGGTTCATCGCCGCAAACCCACGTCGAGACTTTGGTTTGGCGTTGGGGTCGAGATCCATCGGCTACTCCTGAAGTCGGTTGCTCAGGTCCAAACCCCTCAGACGCCGGAGGGTTGCCGAAAAATCGTACAAGCCTCGCCGTGCTCGTCAGAAGCGAGCCCTCGGGGCTGGAAAAGCCAGTGGTGAGGCTTGTTTCGGGAAACGATGTTCGCTCAGAGCGGCAGGCGGACCCGCGCCAGGAGGCCGCCCTCGGAGCGGGTGGTCAGCTGCACGTCGCCGCCATGGCTGCGCGCCACCGACCGCACCACGGCCAGGCCCAGGCCAATGCCTCCGGTCTGGCGGCTGCGGGAGGGTTCGCGGCGATAGAAGGGTTCGAACACCCGCTCACGCTCGTCCTCGGGGATGCCGGGACCGTGGTCGACGATCTCCACCACCGCGAAGCCGTCCGCCTCATAGACCCGGGCGCGGGCCTGGTCGCCGAACTTCACCGCGTTTTCCAGCAGGTTGGCGAACAGCCGGCGCAGGGACACAGGGTCGCCATGCAGCACCACCTTGGCGCCCAGCTCGGCCTGGGCGTCCGCCCCGGTCTCGGCCAGCTCGTCGCAGAGGCTCTCGATCAGCGAGGACAGCTCCAGCCGGGTGCGCTCGCCGACCTGGGTGGCGTCACGGACGAAGGTCAGGGCCGCGGAGATCATCTCCTCCATCTGGTCCAGGTCGCTGGCCATCTTGGCGCGCAGGTCGTCAGGGGCGTTCTCGATGCGGAATCGCAGGCGGGTCAGGGGCGTACGCAGGTCGTGGGCGATGGCCCCGACCATGGCCGTACGGTCCTCGACATAGCGGCGCAGGCGCTCCTGCATCTCGTTGAAGGCGCGGGCGGCCACGTCGATCTCGGTGGTGCCCTTCAGGTCCAGGGGCAGGGGGGCGGCGCGGGGATCGCGGCCCAGGCGGTCGGCGGCCTCGGCGAACTGCTGCAGGGGCCGGGAGATGCGCCGGGCGTAGACATAGGCGGCCGGCGCCATGGCCAGGGTGGACAAGACGAACCACAGCACCATGCGCTGCTGCCAGGGCTCCAGGCCGAAGCCTTCGGGCCGCACGATCTTCCAGCCGCCGTCGGCCTGGCGCACGCCGAGCGAGAAGGGCGCGACCAGGAAGTGCTCCTCGCCGCCCTCGCGGGCCATGCGGTCGCGCAGGATGCGGAACACCCGGCGGTCGGAGAACGGGCTGCGGTCGCCGCCGATCACGATGGCGTCCGGCGAGACGCCCAGGTCCTTGGCGAGTTCGGCGCGGATCACGCCGCTCATGCGGCCGTCCGGGGCGGCGGGCGGCGGCTCCCGCGACATCCGGACCACCAGGGGCCGGCGTTCAGTAAAGGTCGGCGGGGCGCCGCGCAGGGCCTGGACCAGTTCGCCCAGGCGGTAGAAGTCCGGGATCGGCGGGGGCAGGGCGAAGATCAGGATGACGCTGATCAGCTGGGCCGCGGCCAGGCTGGCGCCGACCAGCATCAGCAGGCGGCCGAACAGCGAATTGGTCGCCTTGAAGCGGCGCGCCAGTCTCACGCGCGCCGGACCTTGGCGGTGAACATATAGCCCTCGTTGCGGACGGTGCGGATCAGGTCCTGGCCCACCGCGCCGTCGTCGAGCTTGCGGCGCAGGCGCGAGATCTGGACGTCGATCGCCCGGTCGAAGGCGTCGGAGGCCGGACCGCGGGCGTAGTCCAGCAGCTGGTCGCGGGTCAGCACCCGTTGCGGCCGCTCCACGAAGGCGCGCAACAGGGAGAACTCGCCGGAGGACAGGTTCACCACCACGCCGTCAGGAGAGCGCAATTCGCGCCGCATCAGGTCCAGCCGCCAGCCGGCGAACTCGCAGCCGGCCCCGCCGCCACTGGTCACGCCACGCAGTTCGGCCCGGCGCAGAACGGCCCGAACGCGGGCCAGCAGTTCGCGCGGATTGCAGGGCTTTGGCAGGTAGTCGTCGGCGCCCAGCTCCAGCCCGACAATGCGATCGGTGTCCTCGCCCATGGCCGACAGCATGATGATCGGCGGGCCCTCAGGACCGGCCAGGCGGCGGCAGATGGCCAGGCCGTCCTCGCCCGGCAGCATGACGTCCAGCACCACCAGGTCCACAGGCCCGCGCGACAGGGCGACGTCCATCTCGCGGGAATCGCCGGCGGTCTCGACCTGGTAGCCGTGCTTGCCCAGGAAGTCGGAGACGACGTCGCGGATGCCCGGATCGTCGTCGACCATCAGGATGCGCGGGGCGGGAGCGTTGGGATCGGCCACAGTTTCCATCCCCGGCATCTTAGGGGCGCGCGTGTCACGCGGATTTCACGCCTGAAAAGCTTCGTCGCCGGACGATCAGGCGTCCGACAGGGCGTCGTCCGACACGAAGGGATTGGTCTGCCGCTCGCGCCCGAAGGTCGACATCGGGCCGTGGCCGGGGACGAAAGCGACGTCATCGCCGAGCGGCCAGAGCTTGTCAGTGATCGAAGAGATCAGGTCGCGATAGTTGCCCTTCGGGAAGTCGGTGCGGCCGATGGAGCCCTGGAACAGCACGTCGCCCACCTGAGCGAAGCGGGCCTCGGGATGGTAGAAGATCACATGGCCGGGCGTGTGGCCGGGGCAATGGATGACCTGGAACCGGGTCTCGCCCAGGGTGACCTCGTCGCCGTCCTCGAGCCAGCGGTCGGGGGTGAAATGCTTGGCTTCGGGCATGCCCCAGCGGGCGCCGGAGGTCTCCATCTCGTCGATCCAGAAGGCGTCGTCCTTGTGCGGGCCTTCGACCACCGCGCCGGTGGCGGCCTTCAGCGCCGCCGTGCCGCCGGCATGGTCCAGGTGGCCGTGGGTGATCCAGATCTTCTCCAGGGTCAGGCCGTGCTGGGCCAGGGCCGCCATCAGGCGATCGACCTCGCCGCCGGGATCGATGATGGCGGCCTTCTTGGTCTTGTCGCACCAGACGATGGTGCAGTTCTGGGCCAGCGGGGTCACCGGCGCGATCAGGGCTTTGATGGGCGGGCTCTCAGACATGGCCCTAACATCGGGCCTCTTGGCCCATAAGAAAAGGCCCGGGATGAACCCGGGCCTTTCCAGTTTCGTCAGTGCGAGCCCGGAGGCGGCGCGCCCGGCATGGGCGGAACCGATTCCGGCGGCGCGTCAGGCGACAGCTCCGGCACTTCCACGACACCCTTGGCGATGTGGCTGTGGCGGAAGCCGTAGAGGAAATAGACCACCAGGCCGATCGCGGCCCAGACCACGAACATGATCTGGGTTTCCTTGGGCAGGCTGAAGAACAGATAGATGCAGCCGATGGCCGCCAGCGGGGCGACGATCGCCACGGCCGGGGTCTTGAACGGACGGCGGCGGTTCGGGTCGGTCCGGCGCAGCACCAGCACGGTGATCGCCACCATGGCGAAGGCGAACAAGGTGCCCGAGTTCGAGATGTCGGCCAGCAGACCCACCGGGAAGAAGGCGGCGAACAGGGCCACGAACACGCCGGTGATCAGGGTCACCACGTGCGGGGTCTTGAACTTGGGGTGGACCTTGGACAGCACGGGCGGCAGCAGGCCGTCACGGCTCATCACAAAGAAGATGCGGGTCTGGCCGTACATCATCATCAGGATGACCGAGGGCAGGGCCAGACCGGCGGCGAGGCCGATCAGGTTGCCGACCTGCGGCCAGCCGATGGAGCGCAGGGTCCAGGCCAGGGCCTCCTTGGAGCAGACCACCTTGGCGTCGCCGAGTTGGGCGCAGGCGGCCGACAGCTCCGGGCTGCCGGGGCGCAGGGCGGCGCCATCAGCGCCGAGCACCGGCTGGGCGCCCACGGTGCCGATCACGCCGGAGGCCACCAGGATGTAGAAGATGGTGCAGATGCCCAGCGAGCCGATCAGGCCGATGGGCATGTTGCGCTGGGGATTGCGGGTCTCTTCCGCTGCGGTGGAGACCGCATCGAAGCCCACATAGGCGAAGAAGATCGACGCCGCCGCCGCCGAGATCCCGCCGAAGCCGAGCGGGGCGAAGGGGGTGAAGTTCTCCATCTTCATCACCGGCACGGCCAGGAAGATGAAAACCGACAGGGCCGTGACCTTGATGGCCACCAGGATCGCGTTGACGGTCGCCGATTCCGTGGTGCCGAGCACCAGCAGCAGGGTGACCAGGGTGGCGATGAGGGCCGCCGGCAGGTTGACCAGGCCGCCGTCCATCGGCCCGCGCACAAGGGCGTTGGGGATGTCGATGTGCAGGGCGTTTTCGATCAGGCCGACAACATAGCCGGACCAGCCTACGGACACCGCGCCCGCGGCGACGGCGTATTCGAGGATCAGGGCCCAGCCGACCATCCAGGCCAGCATCTCGCCCATGACGGCGTAGCTGTAGGTGTAGGCCGAGCCGGACACCGGCACCATGGCCGCCATCTCGGCGTAGCAGAGGGCCGCCACGGCGCAGACAAAGCCGGCGATGATGAAGGCCGCGATCATGCCGGGGCCGGCCTTTTGGGCGGCTTCGGCGGTGAGGACGAAGATGCCGGTCCCGATGATGGCCCCGATGCCCAGCATGGTCAGCTGGAACGGGCCTAGGGATCGGTGCAGAGATTTCTTTTCGGCCGTCGCGATGATCGCGTCCAGCGGCTTAACGCGCCACATAGTCCCTCCTGGCGGGCGGTGTTCAGACACCACCTGAATTGAATTGGCAGGACCCTGGCGCGGTTAACCGCCGCCGGTCAAGCCGCAACCCTTGGCGGGGGTGCTGCGCGAGGCTAGACCCCGCAAATGCTTCCGGTCGAGGAAATCGTGCCCGCCTTGCAGGCGCAGTTGGCGGAATCCACCGCCGCGGTGCTGGTGGCGCCGCCCGGCGCCGGCAAGACGACCGTGGTTCCCTTGCGCCTGCTGGACCAGCCCTGGCTGGCCGGCGGCAAGATCATCATGCTCGAACCGCGGCGGCTGGCCGCCCGCGCCGCCGCCGAGCGCATGGCCCGCACCCTGGGCGAGAAGGTGGGCCAGACGGTCGGATACCGGGTGCGGATGCAGTCCAAGGTCTCAGGCGCCACGCGAATCGAGGTGGTCACCGAGGGCGTCTTCGCCCGGATGATCTTGGCCGATCCGACCCTGGACGGCGTCGGCTGCGTGATCTTCGACGAGTTCCACGAGCGCAGCCTGGACGCCGACCTTGGGCTGGCGCTGGCCCGCGACGCCCAAGGTGTGCTGCGCGACGACCTGCGCCTGCTGGTCATGTCGGCGACCCTGGACGGGGCGGCGGTGGCCCGGCTGCTGGACGCCGAGGTGTTGGAGAGCCAGGGCCGCACCTTCCCGGTCGAGACCCGCCATCTGGGCCGCGACGAGCGCCTGCGCCTGGAGGACCGGGTGGTGCGCGCTGTGGAGAAGGCCTTGGCCGAGGAGACCGGCAGCCTGCTGGTCTTCCTGCCGGGGCAGGGTGAGATCCGCCGCACCGCCGATCTGCTGGCCGAGCGCATCCGTCGGCCGGGCGTCGAGATCGCCCCGCTCTATGGCGCGCTTGATCCTGCCGAGCAGGACCGGGCGATCTCCCCGGCGCCCCAGGGTGTCCGCAAGGTGGTGCTCGCCACCTCCATCGCCGAGACCAGCCTGACCATCGAGGGCGTGCGGGTGGTGATCGATTGCGGTCTGGCGCGCGTGCCCCGCTTTGATCCGGCCAGCGGCCTGACAAGGCTCGCCACCGTCCGCGTCAGCCGCGCCGCCGCCGACCAGCGCCGGGGGCGGGCGGGCCGCACCGAGCCCGGCGTCTGCTACCGCCTGTGGGACGAGCCGGAGACCCGCGCCCTGCCGGCCTTCGCAGATCCGGAGATTCTCGACGCCGAACTGTCAGGGCTGGCCCTGGACCTGGCGCGATGGGGGGCGAAGGACGCGGGCGACCTGGCCTTCCTCGATCCGCCGCCCGCGGCGGCCTATGCTGAGGCCCGCGCCCTGCTGCGCCGGCTGGAGGCCGTGGATGACGCAGGCGTGTTGACCGAGCACGGCCGGGCCCTGTCAGAGTTCCCGCTCGCGCCCCGCCTGGCCCACATGGTGATCAAGGCCGCCGAGACCGGTCAGGCTGCGCGCGCCGCGCGGATCGCGGCCCTGGTCACCGAACGCAATCTGGGCGGCCGCGACGCCGACCTGCGCCATCGGCTTGAGGGCCTGGAGCGGGACCGCTCGCCCCGCGCCCGTGACGCCAAGGCGCTGGCCGACCGCTGGGCGGGGCTGGCGGGCAAAGCGGGGAAGGGTGAGCCCCTCGATGACGGCCTACTGCTGGCCTTCGCCTATCCGGAGCGTATCGCCAAGGCGCGCGGCGGGCAGGGGGAGTTCCAGCTGGCCAGCGGTCGAGGCGCCTTCGTCGAGGCGACCGATGCGCTCGCCCGCGAACCCTGGCTGGCCGTAGCCGAACTGGGGGGGGGCGACCGCCGGGACCGGATCTTGCTGGCCGCGCCGGTGGATGTGGAGGATGTCGCCTGCGCCTTCGCCGACCAGCTGGAGACCGAGGACCGGCTGGAGGAGAGCGGCGGCGGTCGGCTGCGGGCCAAGCGGCTGGTGCGCCTGGGTCGACTGACCCTGCGCGAGGTGATCGACGAGAACCCCGACCCGGCCCTGGTGGCCGCAGCCTTGGCCGACCGGGTTCGGCGCGATGGCCTGTCCGCGCTCAAGCTGGGAGAGGCCGTGGAGAGCCTGCGCGCCCGCGTCGCCTTCCTGCGGGCTCAGGGCGAGGACTGGCCGGACCTGTCGGACGCCGGCCTGATCGCGCGCCTGGACGACTGGCTGACGCCGCTGCTGACCGGCGTGCGGTCGCTTGGCGCCCTCAAGCCGGACCAGCTGGACGGCGCGATCCGCACCCTGATCCCGTGGGACCGCCAGCGCGCCCTGGACTCCGCCGCACCCGCACGCTGGACCGCGCCCACCGGCAACAGCTTTTCCATCGACTACGCCGCCGAGGCAGGACCCCGCGTGGACGTGCGGGTGCAGGAGGTGTTCGGCCTGAAGGTCCATCCCACCGTGGGCGGTGTGCCCCTGACCCTGTCCCTGCTGTCGCCGGGCCATCGGCCGGTGCAGACGACGAAGGATCTGCCGGGCTTCTGGGCGGGCTCCTGGAAGGACGTCCGCTCCGACATGCGGGGGCGGTATCCGAAGCATGTGTGGCCGGAAGACCCGGCCAATGCGGCCGCGACGGCGCGGGCGAAGCCGCGGGGGACGTGAGCGGACAGCGGCGCAGCAGGGCCGCGCCAACCGTGTCATCTCGCATGGAGCGGCGAAGCCAAGGAAGTGCGGGACCCATAGACACCGATCAATCCGGAGCACCCCGCGCGTATGGGTCCCGGACAAGCCGCTTCCGCGGCTTTCCGGGATGACGCGCCATGGGGTTGCGGACAGGTCTAAGCCGTCGCCGCGTAGATCATGATCCCCGTGGCCACCGACAGGTTCAGGCTGTCCGCCCGCCCGCGCATGGGGATCTTCACGTTGACGTCGCACAGGGCGGCGAGGTCGGGGGTGAGGCCCTGTTGTTCGTTGCCCATCAGCACCAGGTTCGGCTTGCGGTAGGGCGCGCTGAGGTGGTCGCTGGTGGCGGTGAGCAGGGTGCCGACCACAGAGCCCGGCCAGGATTTGCGCCAGGCGGCGAACTCGGCCTCGTCGGCCTTGATGATCGGCACGGCGAAGATCGAGCCCATGGTCGCCCGCACGGCCTCGACCGAATAGGGATCGCAGCATTCGCCCACCAGGATCACCCCGCCGCAGCCGGCGGCGTCGGCGGTGCGCACGATGGTGCCCAGGTTGCCGGGGTCGCGCACCCGATGCAGCCCGACCCAGCAGGTGGCCGACTTCGGATCGACCTTGGCCAGGGGCTGGAACACCTGGCGGAACACGCCGACCACGGCCTGCGGGTTATCGCGGCGGGAAACCTTGGCCAGGATGTCCTGGGTGACCTCGATCACCTCGCCCTTGGCCTTGAGGGTGGCGGCGATGGCCTGGCGCAGCAGGGGATGGCCGTCGGCCTCCTTGCCGTACATCAGGATCGTGGGCGCCTGGCCCAGCTCCACCGCTTCGGTGACGATCTTCAGGCCCTCGGCCACGAACAGGCCGGTCTCCTCGCGCTCCTTGCGCTGGTGCAGGGCGCGGACCGCCTTGACCGTCGGATTGGTCAGGGAGGTGACGACCCGGCCGCTCATCGCGCCCACCGGGCGTAGAAGCTCATGCCGATCTCGCGGTCGCCGCCGTCCTGCACCAGGGCCAGTTCGCCCCACTCGATGCGGCCGCCGCGCTTGGCCAACTTCTCGGACAGGAGACCCGCCAGGGCCGCGCCGGAGATCCGTTCCGCATAGGCGTTGAGCAGCAGGAAGGAGGCGTCGTCGGACAACAGCTCGGCGCACAGGCCGGCGAGCTCCGGCAGGTTTTCGAACAGCTTCCAGACTTCGCCGTCCGGCCCACGCCCATACTTCGGCGGATCGAGAATGATGCCGTCATAGCGCGAGCCCCGGCGGACCTCACGCTGGACGTAGCGCCGGGCGTCCTCGCAGATCCAGCGGATCGGGCGGTCCTCCAGGCCGGACAGGGCGGCGTTCTCGCGGGCCCAGCCGATGGCCTTCTTGGAGGCGTCCACATGGGTGACGGCCGCGCCGGCGGCGGCGCAGACCAGGCTGGCGACGCCGGTGTAGCCGAACAGGTTCAGCACCTTGGGCTGGCCGCCGATCCCGCGGACGCGCTCGTCCAGCCAGGCCCAGTTGGCGGCCTGTTCCGGAAAGAAGGCCAGGTGGCGGAAGGCGGTGAAGCGGGCGTTGAACTTCACCTGGCCCCAGGCCATGGGCCAGGTCTCGCGGGGCTTGCCCTTGAACCGCCAGCGGCCGGCGTCTTCCTCGTCGGTGGGATCGAACACCGCGTCGGCCTTGTCCCAGCGCGCGGCGTCGAGCCTTGGGCTCCACAGGCATTGGGGTTCGGGCCGGACGACGGAATAGGGGCCGTAGCGTTCCAGCTTGCGACCGCCGCCGCTGTCGATCAGGGCGTAGTCCTTCCAGCCGGTGGTGCGCATGACACCGGGCGTATCGGCGACGGCGGGAGGCTTGGCGGTCATGGCCCCGCCTTAGCCGGTTCGGGCGTCGGACGTCCAGGGGCAGGGGATTCGTGTGCGGGGTCTCGCCGCGCCGTGCGACGCCTTGCAGAACTCGCGCGACCGGCGAGTTTCACCCTGCCGCACCCGGTTCGTTGAGCGGCGTTCGCCACCGAATTGTCGCAATTTGGGTTCGCGGGCTTGCCAGCTTGCCTGTTTTGGTCTCCGCTCGAAGAACAAAAACAAGATGTTCGCATTGGGAAGGATCCCCGTGACCACGGCAGTGACCACGCGGCGCTCGGCAAGGAAGCCCAAGGGCGACGGCCACCTGCGCCGCGCCGAGATTCTGGAAGCCGCAGAGCGCATCTTCGTGGCCGAGGGCTATGAGGGCGCGACGATCCGCAAGATCGCCGACGAGGTGGGGGTGTCCTCCACCGCGCTCTACATGCACTTCCCCGACAAGGCGTGCATCCTGCTCGAGATCTGCGAGCGCACCATCACCCAGCTTCTGGAACGCAACACCGAGCTCGCCTCGCGTCCGGTGGACGCTGTGACGCGGGTGAAGCAGATGCTGGAAAGCTACATGCACTGGGGGCTGGAACACCCCAACGCCTATCAGCTGGTGTTTTCCGGCGCCAACCCGATCTCCGACGTCTGGGCCGAGAGCACGGCCGAGCTCAGCATGCGCTGCTATGAGATCTTCTCCGGCGTGGTCCGCGAGATCGCCGCCGAGGGCCGCCTGCGCACCGGCACCGCCGATTCCGCCGCCCAGGCCCTTTGGGGCGCCTGCCATGGCGTGGTCGCCCTGCTGATCCTGCGCCCGACCTTCGAATGGGCGCCGCAGGAGGAGCTGATCCGCGTCACCCTCGACGGCTTGCTGCACGGCCTAGTGGCGGATTGACGCCGAGCCGCGTTGCGGCTCCACCTGGGATATGAATCTGGGCCAAGTCGACCTTGCTCTGCGCGCGGTGGCCGCGAGTACGATCCTGCTGTTGGGCTGGCTCCTGCTGCAGCGACGGCGAGACCTCGGCCTGCCCGGCGTGCTCTTTCCGCCTTTGGCCTTGTGTGTCGCGAGTTTCGTCGTCGGCAACACGCCCCTTACCGAACTGCGCCCGACAGGTCTTGCCGGGAGCATAGCTCACGCCCTCAGCGGGCTTACGGTCGTCTTCCTGTGGTGGTTCTGCCTCTCGTGCTTCGACCGCCGTTTCCGATTGCGGGGTCCCGTGCTGGCCGTGGGCCTCTTGTGGGCCATGGTCGCCGCGCTTGACCGCGGACTGCTGGGCGCGGGCTTTGCGGAGCTCGGACTATCACGGGGGCTGGTGGTCTTGGGCTTCGGCATCGTGGCCCACCTCGTCTGGCGTCTCCTGAGTGAGCGGGCCGACGACCTGATCCAGCGCCGCCACGACGCCCGGATCATGGTGGCGATCCTGCTGGGCGGGATGCTGTTCGTCGACTTGTCCGCCGACGCCCTGTTCGGGTTCGCGTGGCGTCCCATGGCCTTCGCCATGGCGCAGAACGCGATGATGCTTGGCTTCGGGCTCTGGCTTGCCGGGACCCTGCTGGACGTCAGGTCCGACCTGCTCACCTTTGGCGCGGGGGAGCGCGCGCGGTCGTCCGTCCCTGCGCCGACGCAGGGCGTCCCGCGCGATGACGCGCCGTATCGCCGCCTGCTGGCCCTGATGGAAATGGATCGGGTGTTCCTGGACCCCGATCTGACCTTCGCCGCCTTCGTGGCGCGCATGGGGGCGCCGGAGCGCGCCGTCCGAACCCTGATCAACCACGACCTTGGCCATGATCACTTCCGCACCTTCCTGAACCACTATCGCGTGGCGGAGGCTCGGCGGCGTCTGGCCGATCCGAACTGCGACGACAAGCTCGTCGCGGTGGCGATGGACAGCGGCTTCGCCTCGCTCGCCAGCTTCAACCGCGCCTTCCGGCAGATCGAGGGCTGTGCGCCCAGCGCCTACCGGGCGGCGGCCCGTCAGAACGGGGCGGCTGGGCGATAGCCGGGTTTTGAGGAGCGAAGTCCCGCGTTTTGACGAGACCTTGAGTCCCTCCAGGCGGTAGCGGGCCTCAATCCCCTGGGCGGAGGCGTAGAGATGAACGGGTTGCTGAGTTTGGGAGGCGTTCTGGCGCTCCTCCTGGTCGCGGGGGTGATCCTCGGGCTGCTGGACCGCAAGGGGTTCTCCCTGCGCTGGTTGTTGATTGCGGCGCTGCTGGTCGCGATCAATGATCTGCTGCTTACCCGAGCCTACGGCCTGGCCCCGGACCTCATCGGCGGCGACTGGAACTGGCAGGGCAAGCTGTTCGCCCTTGCGGCGACCCTCGCTGTGGCCGCGAGCCCTGCCTTCGGTTGGTCCGCAACGGGCCTCACGCTTGCGCAGCGGCCAGGGAGCCTGAAGGCCGCTCTTCCTGTCGTCCTGATCTATTGCGCCTTCTTCGCCGCCCTTGCTCTGGCTTTCCCGTCGCAGGCCGCGACGCCGGAGGAGGTCGCCTTCCAGCTCACATTGCCGGGTCTCGAAGAGGAGCCCTTCTATCGCGGACTTCTGCTGCTGGCGCTGGATCGGGCCTTCGCCGGCCGCCGACGGTTCCTGGGCGTGGAGTGGGGCTGGGGCGCGGTCCTGTCATGTCTGCTGTTCGGGCTCGCCCACGCCTTCGGCTTCCACAAGGGCGGCTTCTCGTTCGATCCGCTCACCATGGCCCTGACCGCTGGCCCGGCCTTCATCGCCGTCTGGCTGAGGCTGCGGACCGGCAGCCTGCTGCTGCCGGTCCTGCTGCACAACTTCGGCAACGCAATCTCGTTGGTCGCCTAGGGGCCTAGGGGTTCGGGATCGGCGCCATGCCGCCCGCCACCGGCGCGGCCGAGGCTGTGCTGGTCGGCGCCGCATAGGCGTAGCCGCCGCGCTTCAGGTCGCTGGACAGGGTGATCTGGGCCGTCCCGCTGTTCAGCCGGGCCCGATAGACCTGCATGCCTTCCAGCACCCGCATGACGTAGTTGCGGGTCTCGCTGAACGGGATGCACTCGATGAAGTCGAGGGGATCGGTGGTTCCGCCGCGCGGGTCGCCGCAGAAGCTGGTCCACTGGGCCGGGCGGCCCGGACCGGCGTTGTAGCCGGCGACGGCCATGACGTAGGAGCCCGAGAAGGTCCCGACCAGGTCGCCCAGATAGGTCGAGCCCAGGCGCATGTTGTACTCCGGGTCGTCCAGCAGGTTGGCTGAGTAGCTGACGCCCACCTTGCGGGCCACGTGGGCCGCCGTCGCCGGCATCAGCTGCATCATGCCGCGTGCGCCGACGCCGGAGCGCACCAGCGGATCGAAGCCGCTTTCCTGGCGGGTGATGCCCAGCACCAGGGCCGGCTCAGGCGCGTTGAAGGCCTCGGGCGGGTTGCGCACCGGATAGCCGCGCTGGGGCAGGACAAAGCCGCGTTGGGCGGCGGCGCGGACCACCTTCATCGAGGTGTCGGTGTCGCCATAACCGCGGACCATGTCCACCAGTAGGGCCTCTTCCTCTGCGGTCGGCAGGACGTCGTCGAGCGCCAGGACGAAGACCCGGAACAGGTCGCGATTACCGGCCTGCATCAGGGTGCGGGCGGCCTGGACCGTGTCGCGGGCCTCGAATCGCGCCCGGTCGGCCTGGGTAATCTGGGGGTCGGCGCCCATAACCAGGCGCGCCCCCACCTTCTCGCCGGCCAGCTGGCCATAGAAGGTCGTGTAGTACTTTGCCGCCGCGCCATAGAAGGCCTGGGATCGGGCCTGGTCGCCCTGGGCCTCCGCCGCACGGCCGCGCCAGTAGAGCGCTCGCCCTCGGGTGATGGGCGAGGAGCCGATGCGGTCCAGGTTGGCGAAGTGGACATCGGCCTTCGCCGGGTCCTTCAGGCGGGTCAGCGCGATCCAGCCGGCGTAGAACTCCGCCTCGGCGGCGTCGCCGCCGCTGGTCAGGCCGGTATTGGCCGCGGCCTGATAGGCGCCGGCGGAATCGCCGTTGCGCAGGGCGCCGAGGGTGAGCTTGTAGCGCTCGTCCCAGATGCGGTCGGCCATCTCCTGGAACGGGATGTCGGTGGGGAACTGGGGCGTCAGGGCGAGCGCCAGGCTGTCCATGCCACGCTTGCGGTAGAAGATCGCCTTCTCGAAGGCCAGGCCCGGGCTCTGGGCGACGCTGGCCGGCAGGTTGTTGGCCAGGCCCATCGCATTGCCGGCGTTGGAGCGCAGGGCCATGCGGGCCTGGGCCAGCTGCTGCTGGTCCGCGGGCAGCAGGGGAATCATGTCGCGGGCGGCCGGGCCCTGGCCGCCGAACAGGATCACGTCGGCGCGGCGGACATGATCGTCCTGGGTCAGCACATCGCCGAACCGGGCCAGCATGGAGCGCTGAGGATCGGCTTCGAAGACTCGATTGCGCCAGAAGTGGCGGATCAGCTTGGCGGCGGCCTCGGTCTGGCCGGTGGCGCGATAGGCCGAGGCCAGGGCCATGGCCCCTTCGGCGGTCAGGGGTTCGGCCCCGGCGAACCAGGCGATGATCTGCTGCGGCGTCTGGCCGGAGGTCTCCAGCAGCTTCTCAGCCGCGGTCTGCCGGCGCACGGCGCGGGGCCAGCCGTTCAGGTCTCTGCGGGCCTGGTCCAGTTCGAAGAAGCTCAGCTGGTCGGAATTGGCGTCGACCATGGCCCAGGTGACCAGCTTGCGGGCGATGGGGTCGCCCAGGCTGGCGATGGCCGAGCGGGCGTTGGCGACATCGCCGCGGCGGGCGGCCTCCAGGCCGCTCTTCATCAGGCCCACGTCCAGGTCGGACAGGCTGGCGGCGTTGGCCGTGGCCGTGGCCGGGGTCTGGACCAGGTCCGCGGGGCGATAGGTCACGTCCTGGCGTTGGTCCTGCGCCTCGGCGACGCCGCAAGCCAGGGCCGCGACGGAGGCGGCCAGGATCGCCTTGCTGAACTTTGACGCCAACGGAACTCTCCGCACTGAATCGAAAACCGGAACCAGATCGGTTGCGGCGAGGGGCCGCGCCGCCATATTGTCCGCCCAAATCTCGAAGCCGCAACACCGCGGCGCGCTTTCACGGCTTTTTGCGACCATGTCCGATCCTTTGTTCCGGGGCGTCATGCCGGCTCTCGTCACTCCGTTTCGCGACGGAGCCGTGGACGAGAAAGCCTTTGTGGCCCTGACCGAGCGCCAGATCGCCGGGGGGGTTCACGGGCTGGTGCCGGTGGGTACGACCGGCGAAACCGCCACCCTCAGCCACGACGAGCACCGTCGGGTGGTGGAGCTGTGCGTGCAGACCGCCGCCGGCCGCGTGCCGGTGATCGCCGGCGCCGGCTCCAATTCCACCGAGGAAGCCATTGAGCTGGTGCGCCACGCCAAGGCCATCGGCGCTGACGCCGCCCTGGTGGTGACGCCCTATTACAATCGTCCCAGCCAGGAGGGCCTGTACGCCCACTATGCGGCGATCAACGAGGCGGTCGAGTTGCCGGTGCTGGTCTACAACGTGCCGGGCCGGACCAGCGTGGACATCTCGGATGCGACCCTGGCCCGCCTGTCGGTGCTGCCGAACATCGTCGGGATCAAGGACGCCACCGGCGACCTGACCCGCGCCACCATCCAGCGCCTGACCTGCGGCAGCGACTGGGTGATGCTGTCGGGGGATGACCCCACGGCCCTGGGCTACATGGCTCATGGCGGCCATGGCTGCATTTCGGTGAGCTCCAACGTCGCGCCGGACCTGGTCTCGGCCTTCTACAACGCCGCCCTCGGCGGCGACTGGAAGACGGCTCTGTACTGGCAGGACCGCCTGGTGCGTCTGCACAAGGGCCTGTTCGCCGACGCCTCGCCGTCGCCGACCAAGTTCGCCCTGGCTCATCTGGGCCTGTGCCTGGAGGACGCCCGGCTGCCGATCACCCCGTGCTCGGAAGAGGCTCGCGCCATCGTGCTGGACGCCATGCGGGAGGCCGGCGTCATCAACTGACGCCAGAATCCATGAGCAAGCTGATCGCCGAGAACCGTCGGGCGCGGTACGACTATTTCCTCGAGGAGACCTTCGAGGCCGGCCTGGTGCTGACCGGCACCGAGGTGAAGTCGCTGCGCAACGGCCGGGCCAATATCGCGGAGTCCTACGCCTCGGTGGAGGGCCGCGACGTGGTCCTGATCAACGCGGATATCCCGCCCTACACCCAGGCCAACCGCTTCAACCACGAGCCCCGGCGGCACCGGAAGCTGCTGCTGCACCGCAAGCAGCTGGACAAGCTGATCGGCGCCGTCCAACGCGAGGGCCGCACCCTCGTGCCCACCAAGCTCTATTGGAACGACAAGGGCCTGGCCAAGCTGGAGATCGCGCTCGCCAAGGGTAAGAAGGCCCACGACAAGCGCGAAGCCACCGCTGAGCGCGACTGGCAGAGGGACAAGGCCCGCCTGATGCGGGAGCGGGGATGACAAGGATCGAGGCGATCGAGCGCGCGACGCTCGCCGCCGTCGCCCCGCGCGAAGTCCTGGAGATCGAGGGCTGGCTGGTGGGGCTGGATCCGGGGACCATCCGTCGGGCGGCCAGCGCCGTGCCGCTGGCCCACGACCTGCCCCGCGATCCGGCGGTCATTGACGCCATCGAGGCGGCCTATGCCGAGCGGGGCCTGAAGCCGGCCTTCCGCATCGCCGACGCAGACGGGCTGGCCGGGGTTCGCGCCGAGCTGGAACGCCGCGGCTATGGCTTTGAGCAGCCCACCCTGGTCAAGACCGCCGCCGTGGCTGATGTGCGGCGTGTCACCGACCGGCCGCTCGCCGAGGTGACGGCTGAGCCTGACGAGGCCTGGGCGGCGGTGTTTCTGGGCCAGGGGTTCGACCCCGTCGACGGCGCCTATCGGGTCCAGGCGCTGAGCCGCTCGCCCGGCGCGGCCTTTGGGCGGGTGCGGGAGGATGGCGTGACCTTTGCGGTAGGCGCCGGGGCCTATGGCCACGGCTGGGCCAGCTTCCACGGCATGCGCACCGACGCCGCTCGGCGAGGGCAGGGGGGGGCGGGTCGCGTCCTGGCCGCCCTGGCCGGCGAGGCGACAAGGCGGGGAATCGATCGCGCCTTTCTGCAGGTCGAGGAGAAGAACACGACCGCGCGGTCGCTCTATCGCCGGGCGGGGTTCTCGACGGCGTGGCGGTATTTTTATTGGAGCAAGTGATCCCGGGCGGGGTCAGCCCTCGATCACCGCCCGGGCGCGGCGGAAGATGTCCTCGAACATCGCCGCGGTCAGCCGGCCGGTGTTCGTGTTCAGCCGGGAGCAGTGGTAGCTGTTGATGATCCGGTAGGGGCCGGCGTCGAACTCGGCGCCGTGGCCGGAGATCCCGGCCGAGGCCTTCAACCCGATCGCCTTCAGCACATTGCGGCGGGCCACGTCGCCCAGGGTCACGATGACCTTCAGGTTCGGCAGGGCCTCAAGCCGCGCGGTCAGGAACGGCCGGCAGGCGTTCTCTTCGCTGGTCTCCGGCTTGTTGCCGGGCGGGGCGCAGCGGACGGCGTTGGAGATCATGCAGTCGACCAGGGTCAGGCCGTCATCGGGGCGCGCCTCGTACGTGCCGCGGGCGAAGCCGGTCTTCAGCAGGGTCTCATAGAGCATCCAGCCAGCGTGATCGCCCGTGAACGGCCGGCCCGTGCGGTTCGCGCCGGTGCGGCCAGGGGCCAGGCCCGCCACCAGCAGGCGCGCGCCCTCATCCCCGAACGAGGGGGCCGGGCCGTTGAACCAGTCGGGATTGGCGGCGCGGTTCTCCGCCCGGTAGGCGACCAGGCGCGGGCAGAGCGGGCAGTCGCGGGGCGGCTCAGCCTGAGCGGTCACGCGTCCAGATCCGCCTCGCGGTCGAGCCCGGTGCGGCTTTCCTGGATGAACCGCGGCAGGCGCGAGGGCCGGCCGATGATGTCGGCCAGGTCGGCCAGGTCGATGAAGTTGTCGGCCTGGCGGCGCAGGTCGTCCGAGGCCATGGGCGGCTGAGACTTCACGGTGGAGACCACGGTCACGCGGGCGCCCTTGCGCTGCACCGCCTCGACCAGGACGCGGAAGTCGCCGTCGCCGGAGAACAGCAGCAGGTGGTCGGCGTGCTGGGCCATTTCCAGCATGTCGACGGCGATCTCGACATCCATGTCGCCGCGCCAGCGCTTGCGCCCTTGCGCGTCGGTGTATTCCCGCGCCGGCTTGGTCACCAGACGGAAGCCGTTGTAGTCGAGCCAGTCGACCAGCGGGCGGATCGGCGAATATTCCTGATCCTCGACCAGGGCGGTGTAGTAGTAGGCCCGCACGAGCACGCCGCGCTTGCGGAACTCCTCCAGGAGCTTGCGGTAGTCGATGTCGAAGCCCAGGCCCTTGGCTGCGGAGTAGAGGTTCGCCCCGTCAATGAAGAGCGCCAGCCGGTCGGTCGGATAAAAAGTCATTGGAAACGGAAATCCATAAAGGGGGCGGAAGGCGGTCCGCGGCGGACGGTCTGGTCGTCATCGCGCTGGGCGGAAATCTTCCCGGCGATTTCGGTTCGTCCGAAGCTTTGCTCGAAGCTGCGCTCGCTCGTTTCGCCCAGGCGGGATTGCCTGTCGTGTCCCGGTCGTCCTGGTGGCGGTCCGCCGCCTGGCCGGAGCCGGACGAAAACGAATATCGCAACGGGGTTGCGCTTGTCGAGGCTCGCCTGCCGCCCTCCGACACGCTGCGAACGCTTTTGGCGCTTGAGGCGGAGTTCGGTCGGGCGCGCGCTCAAAAGAACGCCGCCCGGACCCTGGACCTCGACCTGATCGCCTATGGGCGGATCCTGATGGAGACCCCGAATCTGGTCTTGCCCCATCCGCGCGCCCATGAGCGGCTGTTCGTCATGGGGCCATTGGCGGAGATCGCGCCGGAGTGGCGGCATCCAAGACTGGGGACAACCGCCGCCGTGCTGGCGGGCGCCGCTACGGTTGGCCTGGACGCCCGGCCCATTTCCTGATCGAAGGACTCGATCCGGCGCGGCACTTGGGGCAGCCTGGAGGACCGGTTGACGGCGCGGGCGCAGCGCTATAGCCGGGCCGACTGTTCCTTACACGGGGCTTTGTCCTTGGCCTATCGGCTGGTCATCTTCGATTTCGACGGCACCCTGGCCGACAGCGGCGATTGGTTCATCAGCATGACCAATGGCGTCGCCGACCGCTTCAAGTTCCGCAGAATCACCGACGAAGAAGTCGACATGCTGCGCGGCCGCTCGAGCCGCGAGGTCGTCGAATATATGGGCGTGGCCAAGTGGAAGATGCCGCTGATCGCCATCCACGCCCGCAAGCTGGTGGCCCAGCACGCGTCGAACATTCCGTTGTTCCCCGGCGTGCCGGAGCTGTTGCATGGCCTGCGCCAGTCCGGGGTGACCATCGCCCTGGTCAGCTCGAACTCCGAGGCGAACATCCGCAAGATCCTGGGGCCTGAGTTGTCGGCCCTGGTGACCTATTTCAACTGCGGGGCCTCGATGTTCGGCAAGACGCCGAAGTTCCGCGCGGTGCTGCGCAAGGCCCGCGTGGCGCCCAAAGACGTCATCTCCATTGGCGACGAGACCCGCGACATCGAGGCCGCGGCCAAGGCCGGCGTCTCTTCAGGGGCCGTGACCTGGGGCTATGCCCGGCCAGAGATCCTGGCGGCGCACAATCCGACCGTGCTGTTCATGGGCATGGACGAGATCCTGCCCACCGTCGTCGGCTAGGTTCCGGACTGAATGAAGTCCGGCTAGTTGGGTTCCCTTCTCCCCTTGCGGGAGAAGGTGTCGGGCGACAGCCCGACGGATGAGGGGTCGCGCTCCCCTGTCCGCAATTGTCGATAAGGGCTTTCTCGGAGAGGTCTGAGAGACCCCTCATCCGACCCTGCTCCGCAGGGCCACCTTCTCCCACAAGTGGAGAAGGGCGCGTCACCCGGATCTCGGAACGATCGATCGACTCCAGACCCTAGCCCAGCAGGTCGACCCGGGCGATCGGGGTGACCCGTCCCTCCGAAAAGTCCAGCAGGTCCAGCCGGTTCAGCCAGCCGGCGACGCCGACGCGCCCCAGGCTGCGGACCAGGTCTTCGGCCTCATCGTGGTGGTCAAAGGCGGCGACGGTGACGTGCGGGATGAAGGGAATGTCCAGGCGCAGGGCGGCGGACAAGGGGCCGTCGTACAGCTGGTCGTGCAAGGCCTCGATCTCGGCCCGGCCGGTGTCGGGAACCATGAAGACATGGCTGGTCCGGTCCTCGGCGTCGCGGATGGCCAGATAGGCGGCGAGCCGACAGCGGATGCGCACCTGGGTGGCCGCCACAGCCTCGAAATGCGCTCGAACCGCCTCCGGATCCTGCGGCGTGAAGGGAAAGACCAGGGTGACGTGGGCCGGGATGATCGCCTGGTTCGGATCATGCCGCTTTCGCAGGGTTTCGATCCGCGCCAGGTCCATGGGGGCGGCCTCGAAGGGGGCGACGATCAGCCAGCTCATGCGGGGTTTCCTTGCCAAAGCGGCGGGGGAGGGCTTCCTGCGACGCCTGGGCGCGAGGGCGCAAGCCTTTGCGGCGTTGCACAAATGGTCCGGACCCTCTATTTTGCCGGGTTCTACCGCCCTTCCGAGGATTTCATGGCTCGCGTCACCGTCGAAGACTGCATCGAAAAGGTCCCCAACCGCTTCAGCCTCGTGCTGCTGGCGGCGCATCGCGCGCGCGCGATCTCGGCGGGCTCCCAGATCATGGTCGACCGCGACAATGACAAGAACCCCGTCGTCTCCCTGCGCGAAATCGCTGACGACGTGGTGGACGCCGAGGAACTGCGCGAGAGCCTGATCGGCACCCTGCAACGCGTCGACGAGCGTTCGGAAGCCGAGGAAGAGGCCGAAACCCTCGCCCTGCTGGCCGATCCGGGCCACATGCAGATGAGCGAACTGGAACTGGTGCGCGCGCTGCAAAGCGACCGCGACGGTGGGCAGGAGGAGCGGTACTGAGCCCCGAAGGCGCAGACCCTCTGACCCTGGCGGCGGCGCCTGAACCGCCCGCCGCCCCACTCGACGCGCCCCCAGCCGAATCGCTTTCGGCGACCGGCGCTGCGGCCAAGCGGCCGCGCATGCTTCGGCAGTACGAGCTGATCGACAAGGTCAGCTCCTACGACCCCACCGCCGACGAGGCGATCCTCAACCGGGCCTATGTCTACGCCATGCGCATGCATGGATCGCAGAAGCGCGCGTCCGGCGACCCCTATTTCGCCCACCCCATCGAAGTGGCGGGCATCCTTACCGACTACCGGCTCGACACCTCCACCATCGTCACGGCCCTGCTGCACGACGTGATCGAGGATTGCCCGGTCACGCCGGAGGATATCACCGAGCTGTTCGGTCCCGAGATCGCCGAGATGGTCGAGGGCGTCACCAAGCTGACCAAGCTTGAGCTGAACAGCGAGTACACCAAGCAGGCCGAGAACCTGCGCAAGTTCATCCTGGCCATCTCCAAGGACGTGCGCGTCCTGATGGTCAAGCTGGCCGACCGTCTGCACAACATGCGGACGCTGCAGTACATCAAGAACCCCGCCAAGCGGGAGCGGATCGCCCGTGAGACCCTGGACATCTATGCGCCTCTGGCGCGGTCCATCGGCTGTCACCGGATCTGTTCCGAGCTTGAGGAACTGGCCTTCGAGCACCTGAACCCCGTCGCCCGCGACGCCATCGGCCGCCGGTTGGAGGCGCTGCGCAACGAGCAGGGCGGGGCGGTCGCGGTGGTCTCCGGGGAAATCGCCGCCAAGCTGGAAGCTCAAGGCATCTCGGCCCGCGTGTTCGGCCGCGAGAAGAACCCCTATTCGATCTGGCGAAAGCTGCAGCGCAAGTCGATCGGCTTCTCCCAGCTGTCCGACATCTACGCCTTCCGGGTGATCGTGGAGTCCGAGGACGAGTGCTATCGCGCGCTCGGCGTTATCCACCGCGCCTGGTCCAGCGTGCCGGAGCGGTTCAAGGACTACATCTCGACGCCCAAGCGGAACAATTACCGCTCGCTGCACACCACGGTGGTCGGCCCCCGCGGCATGCGCATCGAGATGCAGATCCGCACCGAGGCCATGGACCGCGTGGCCGAGGAGGGCGTGGCCGCCCACTGGCGCTACAAGGACAAGTCCTACGGCTTTGACGCCGAGGCCCAGGCGGCCGAAGGCGGGCGCGATCCGCTGGTCAATCTGCGCCACCTGGTCCAGGTGCTGGAGCATGGCGGTGACGTTGAGGAGCTGGTCGAGCACGCCAAGCTCGAGATGTATCTCGACCAGGTGTTCGTCTTCACGCCCAAGGGCAAGCTGGTCAGCCTGCCGCGCGGCGCCATGCCCCTGGATTTCGCCTATGCGGTCCACACCGACGTGGGCGACACCTGTATTGGCGTGAAGATCAACGGCGAGTTGAAGCCCCTGCGGACGCAGATGCACAACGGCGACGTGGTCGAGGTGATCCGTGGGCCCAAGCCTGTGGCGCCGCAGGACTGGCGCACCCTGACCGTCACCGGCCGGGCGCGGGCGGCCATCCGCCGCCACATCCGCATCGCCGAGAAGGAAGAGTTCACCCGGCTGGGGCGCGCCACGGTCGAGCAGACCTTCGAGCGCGCCGGCAAGTCACGGGCGGACGTGTCGCTGAAGCCGGCGCTGGAGCGGTTCGCTGTCGCCAGCGAGGAAGAGCTGCACCACCTGGTCGGCCGCGGCAAGATCACGCCAGGTCAGATCCTGGACATCATCTTCCCCGGCCTGAACGCCAGCGAGCGCGCGGCCGCCATGGCCACACGCCGGATCGAGGGGGGCAAGTCCGCCCGCCTGTTCGTCAAGGGCGGCGGGCTGACGCCTGGGGTGTCGCTGCACTTCGGCGCCTGCTGCACCCCGGTGCCGGGGGACCGTATCGTCGGCATCGTTGACCCCGAGGGGACCGGGCTGACCGTCCACGCCATCGACTGCGCCAAGCTGGCCGAGTTCGAGGACCGCGAGGAGCTGTGGCGTGACCTGCAATGGACGCCGGAGGCCGAGCGCAACACGGTCACCCAGTCGCGCCTGACCGCCACCATCCGCAATGCGCCCGGGGTTCTGGGCCAGGCCTGCACGGTGATCGGTGACGCGGGCGGCAACATCGTCAACCTGCGCATGCACCGCCGTCAGGCCGACTTCTTCGACGTCGACTTCGACATCGAGGTCAAGGACGCTCGTCACCTGACCAACATCGCCGCCGCCCTGCGCGCCAACCCGTCCATCGAGACGGTGGAGCGTGCGAAGGGCTAGGGTCCGGCCTAGACCAGGATCACCGGCGCGAAGCCGCCGCCGGGGGTTCGGAAGTTGGTCGTCTGGCCCTGATAGACCCGCGCGGCGGTCAGCAGGATTTCGCCCGCATAGGCGTAGAGCCGCACATCGACCTTGCGAGGGGTGGGTGCGCCGTCCACCTGGACCTGTCGCTCGCTGGGCGGGGCTAGGGCCTGGGCGATGTAGCCGCCCTGGAGGATCTCGGCGAAGACGCCGCGGGTCAGCTTGTCGCCGCGATAGACCGCCTTGCCGCCGTAGCCGCCGGTGGGCTTGAAGAACAGGGCCTTGCGCCGCGCCCACAGATCATCGGCCGTCTCAGGCGTCACCGCCAGGGTTGAGGGCACGTGGGACAGGGCGGCGCGGCGACCTGCATCCATGCCCCAGGCCGCCATCCGCTCAGGGTCGGACAGCTCGATCAGGTTGCGCTTGTCGGCATAGAGGGCGTGGTGGTGCGGGCTGGGCGTCACGACCGCAGCGCCAGCTGAGTAGGCCGCCGCCAGGGCCGCATGCCGCGGCTCGATGAGGGCGAAGTCCGTGAGGCGGTTATAGACGAGGTCGATAGCCTGGCCGCGCCAGGACAGGCGGCCGTCGGCGAAGGCCAAGTCGGCGGCGTCGACAATGATCGCCGTCGCGCCCTGGCGCTCGAACAGCCGCTGGGCGATCAGGAACTCCGGGTAGAGGAACTGCCCCTGCGGCGCGTCATCGACAATGGCGATGACGCCGGGGGCGCCGTGGCGGCCCTGCAGGCGCCACTCGGCCAGGATCATCCGCCAGACGGCTGCCTCGAAGGCGGCGAACGGGGCCTGGTCGATGGCCTCGGCCACCTCCGGGCAACAGGCCAGTTGGGCCGGTCCCAGCAGGGCGTTCAGGAAGGCGCCGCCGGCATTGGTGTTCACCTCGATCAGCCGCGGCCCGTCGGGGGACAGGTGGAAGTCATAGCCCATGAAGGCGCCGCGCGGGCCATGATCCAGTCGGGCGATCTGCGGCGCCCGGCCCAGGGCGGCGTCGCGCCAGGCGGGGAGGCCGGCGGCGGCCTCGATGGCGTGAACCGTCTCGACCATGGCCTGATGGTCCGCGCGGGCGACGAAGACCGGGCCGCTGGAGAACAGGTGCTCACGGCCGATCCGCAGGTCGGCGCCGCCCTCGCAGATCTGACCCCACAGCGCGGCTTCGTCGACCTCGATGCAGAAGCAGCTCTCGTTGAGCTGCTGATCGATGCGCTGGAAGCTCATGGGTTCCGCACCACTTCGCCGTCTTCCTTGAGGAACTCGGCCGGGACCCGGTCCAGCAGGGCGAAGACCTGTTCGGAGGGACGACACAGGGCGGCGCCCTTGGGCGTGACGACGATGGGGCGGTTCACCAGGATCGGATGCTCGACCATGGCGGCCAGGATGGCGTCGTCAGTGGCGTCCGGCGCGGTCAGGCCAAGCTCGGCGGCGGGGGTTCCCTTGTCGCGCATCGCCGTACGGGGCGTCAGGCCGGCCCGGGCGAACAGGTCGCGCAGCTGGGGCTCGGTCCAGCCGGCGGAGAGGTACTCCACAACCTGCGGCGCGTAGCCGGCGGCCTCGATCATCGCCAGGGTGTTGCGCGAGGTGCCACAGGCCGGGTTGTGGAAGATGGTGACGGGGAAGTCGGTCATCTGCTGCTCCTAGGAGGACGCGCGCCGGGCCACCGCGGGGGCGGCCTCGTACCAGGGGCGGGACCGGTTCACGATGGCGACCACCGACAGCATGACCGGCACCTCGATCAGCACCCCGACCACAGTGGCCAGGGCCGCGCCGGAGGTCAGGCCGAACAGGCTGATGGCGGCCGCAACGGCAAGTTCGAAGAAGTTGCTGGCCCCGATCAGGGCCGAGGGACCGGCCACGCAGTGGGCCTCGCCCGTCGCCCGGTTCAGCAGGTAGGCGAGGCCGGCGTTCAGGTAGACCTGGATCAGGATTGGCACGGCCAGCAGGGCGATAATCAGGGGCTGGGCGAGGATCTGGCGGCCCTGGAACCCGAACAGCAGGACCAGGGTCGCCAGCAGGGCGGCCATGGAGACCGGACCGATCCGGGCCAGGGCGGATTGAAGCGCGGCCTCGCCGCCGCGGGCCAGGATCAGGCCACGGGCGATCTGGGCGATGGCGACCGGCGCGAGGATGTAGAGCGCCACCGACAGGGTCAGGGTCTCCCAGGGCACGGTGATCGCTGACAGGCCCAGGAGGAGGGCGACGATCGGGGCGAAGGCCACCAGCATGATCGCGTCATTGACCGCCACCTGGCTGAGCGTGAAGTGCGGCTCGCCGCGCACCAGGTTGCTCCAGACGAAGACCATGGCGGTGCAGGGGGCGGCGGCCAGCAGGATCAGGCCGGCGATATAGCTGTCGACCTGACCGCCCGGCAGCCAGGGCCGGAACAGTCCGCCAATGAACAGAGCGCCCAAGAGGGCCATGGAGAAGGGCTTGATCGCCCAGTTGACGAACAGGGTGACGCCGATGCCGCGCCAGTGCCGGCCGACCTGGCCGAGGGCGCGGAAGTCGATCTTCATCAGCATCGGAATGATCATCAGCCAGACCAGGCCGGCGACCGGCAGGTTCACCTTGGCGATCTCCAGGGCCCCGATCGTGGCGAAGGCGGGCGCAAAGACCTGGCCGAGCGCGATGCCGGCGATGATGCACAGGGTGACCCAGAGGGTCAGGTAGCGTTCGAAGATGTTCATGACGGCCTCAGCAGGCGCAGGCGCGGGCGGCGACCGCCTCGGCCAAGGGCGCGCAGATTTCCGGCGCGCCGCCGCAGCAGTCCTCCATCAGGAAGCCCAGCAGGTCGCGCATGGCCTCGTAGTTGGCGGTGTAGATGATCGAGCGGCCATCGCGCCGCGAGGCCACAAGGCCGGCGTTGCTCAGGACGTTGAGATTGGCCGACAGGGTGTTGGGCAGGCTTTCCAGCCGCCGGGCGATTTCGCCGGCCGGCAGGCCCTCGGGGCCAGCCTGGACCAGCAGGCGAAAGATCGACAGCCGTCCTTCAAGGGCGAGGGCGGCGAGGCTTGCGACGGCGGTCTTGATTTCCATATTTCCAGGATCGCGGAAATATGGAGTCGTTGCAAGCGGTTCGTCAGGCCGGGACGGTCACCGGGGCCGGGTCGATGGTCACCCGGCGCATGTGGCGGCGCTGGCCCGGATAGTCGTTGAGGGCGAAGTGCCAGACCGATCGGTTGTCCCACATGGCCACCGACCCCGGCTGCCAGGCGAAGCGGGTGGTGAAGGCCTCATACCTCGAGTGCTCGAACAGGTAGTCGAGCAAGGGCTTTGAATCCTTTCGGCTCCAGCCCTCAAACTTCATCGTGAAGGCGGGGTTCACATAGAGCGCCTTGCGGCCGGTCTCCGGGTGAACCAGCACCACCGGGTGGACGTATTCGCCCACCGCGCCTTCGGCCTCGCTCACCGCCATCGACGAGCGCTTCTGGGCCGAGTGGCCGCTTGCAGAGTATTCGCGGCTTGCGGTGTGCACCGCCCGCAGGCCGTCCAAGGTGGCCTTCAGGCCCGGAGACAGGGCGTCGTAGGCGGCGGCCTGGCTGGCGAACAGGGTGTCGCCGCCCCACTCGGGCAGCTCGACCGCATAGAGGATCGAGGCGATGGCGGGCCGTTCCAGGAAGCTCATGTCCGAGTGCCAGCCGCCGCCGAAGTTCACCTTGTCGTGCGGCTCCTTGATGATCTCCATCACCTCAGGATGCTCGGCCATCCCCTTGACATAAGGATGGATATTCAGCGGCCCGAACCGGCGGCCGAAGGCCAGCTGCTGCTCCGGCGTCAGGGCCTGGTCGCGGAAGAAGATCACCTGATGCTCGACGAAGGCGCGTCGGATCTCGGCCAGGGTCTCGTCGCTCAGGGGTTCGGCCAGGTTGACGCCGGTGATCTCGGCGCCCAGGGCGCCGGCGGTGCGGCGGATGCGCAGGGATTTCGGGGCCATGGACGGTTCTCCTATTTGTCGGGCGCAGAGTTCGCCCGATCTCGCGGGGGTTCAAGCCAGATTCCTTGGGCGCATCTGATAGGCCGGCTCACTTGCGGGCGGCGCCTGGGGGGCGCAAAAGGCCGTCCTCACGGAGGAACGCCCGATGACCGCGCACAGCCTGACCTGGCGACACGCCCTGCTGGCCCTGGCGGTGGTGGCCATCTGGGGCACCAATTTCGTGGTCATCAAGGTGGCGCTCGCCCACCTGCCGCCGCTGACCTTCGCGGCCCTACGCTTCACCTTCGCCTTCCTGCCGGCGGCCTTCTTCCTGAAGCGCCCGCCCGTGCCGTGGCGAAACCTGGCCGCCTACGGGATCCTCATCGGGCTTGGGCAGTTCGGCGTGCTCTACATCGCCATCAACGGCTTCATCTCGCCGGGCCTGGCCTCCCTGGTGGTGCAGACCCAGGTGTTCTTCACCATCGGCCTGTCCATGTGGCTGTCGGGCGAGCGCGTGCGCCTGTTCCAGATCGCCGCCCTGGGCCTGGCCACCGTCGGCCTGGGCGTGATCCTGATCCACACCGACGCGACCACCACGCCTATCGGCCTGGCCATGGTGCTGTTCGCCGCCATGTCCTGGTCGCTGGGCAACCTCGTGCAGCGCGCCTCGCCGGGGGTTAGCTCGCTGAGCTATGTCGTCTGGGCCAGCCTGTTTTCGATCCCGCCCCTCGTGCTGTTGTCCTTCGCCATCGAAGGCTGGCCGGCTATGCGCGACGGGATCGCCCGCGCGGACCTGATGACCTGGACCGCCGTGCTCTGGCAGTCGGCGGGCAACACCCTGTTCGGCTATGTGGCCTGGGGCTTCCTGCTGGCCCGCTATCCGGCCGCGACCGTGACCCCCTGGGCCCTGTTGGTGCCGGTGTTCGGCATGGGGGCCTCAGCCTTGCTGCTGGCCGAGCCCCTGCCGGTCTGGAAGATCGCCGCCGCGGTGCTGGTGATCGGGGGCCTCGCCATCAACATCCTCGGGCCGATGATCTGGAAGCCGAAGGCGGTGATCGCGGCTCAGTAGGGCGGGCTCTATCCAGCCAGCCGCCGCCAGCTATTCCGGAACCTTCGAGATGTCGTCGAAGTAGGTCACCTTGTAGGTCGTCCAGGTGTCCCGGGGTTTGTAGAACTCGAACTTGAAGAACAGGGGCAGGGTGTCGGTCTTGGCTATGAACCGCGCCGAGGTGAAGCTGGGCGCGCTCTGCTTGACGGACATGAGCTCCCAGCCCGTGATCGGTCCCGTGAACCCTAGGACGGACTTCGTCTGGGTGTTCAGCACCTGCATGTCCTGGACCTTCTGGGTGGCCATCAGGGTGCCTTGGAACAGCAGGTCATAGGCGCCGGGGACATCGTTCCTTTTCAGGAGCGCGAAGAAGCTGTCGGTCTTGGTCTTGAGGTCGGGCGGCAGATCGTCGGCGTGCGCGGCGGACGCCATGCTCATGAAGGCCAAGGCGACGACGAAGTTGACGACACTGCGCATGATGATCCCCCTGATGCCTGAACTCCATTCATAGGGGAGCGCTTGGCGCCTCGCAATGTGAAGCTGTGTCTGCTGCAGTCGACTCGGATGACAGCCCCGCCGCCTTTCGGTAATCCGCAAAGCAGCAGGAGAAACCGCCCATGAACACCGAACAGGTCCTCGAAGAATTCCGCGCCTCGGGCGCCCTGCGCGAGGGGCACTTCGTGCTCTCCAGCGGCCTGCATTCCGGCACCTTCCTGCAGAAGAACCTGGTCTTCCAGTACCCCGAGCGCACCGAGCGCCTGTGCAAGGCGCTGGCCGCCAAGATCAAGGAGGCCGTGGGCGAGGTCGACCTGTGCATCTCCCCGGCCGTGGGCGGGATCATCCCCGGCTACGAGACCGCCCGGCACCTGGGCGTGCCCTCGATGTACGTCGAGCGCGAGGGCGGGTCGTTCAAGCTGCGCCGGGCCTTCTCGATCCCGCCGGGCGCGCGGATCGCCATGGTCGAGGACATCGTCTCCACCGGCCTGTCGTCGCGCGAGTGCGTGGACGCCATCAAGGCGGCCGGCGGCAATGTGGTGGTCGCGGCCTGCATCGTCGACCGCTCCGGCGGCCGCGCCGATCCGGGCGCGCCGTTCGTGGCCCTGGCCCGGCTGGACGTGCCGGCCTATCCCGCCGACCAGCTTCCCCCTGAACTCGCCGCGATCCCCGTAGAGGACCCCGGCAGCCGGAGACTGCACGGATGAGCCTGCTGCGGCTGGGGGTGAACATCGACCACGTGGCGACCATCCGGAACGCCCGCGGCGCCGACTATCCGAGCCCGGTGCGGGCGGCGGAGCTGGCCATGGCCGCCGGCTGTGACGGCATCACCGCCCACCTGCGTGAGGACCGGCGGCACATCTCCGACGCCGACATCGAGGCCCTGGCCGACATCACCCGCAAGCGCGGCATTCCGCTGAACTTCGAGATGGCCGTCACCGCCGAGATGGAGGCCATCGCGCTCAAGCACCTGCCGCACGCCGCCTGCCTGGTGCCGGAACGCCGGGAAGAGGTGACCACCGAGGGCGGGCTGGACATGGTGGACGGCTTCAACCGCATCGCGCCGGTCGTGCAACGCCTGGCCGGCGAGGGCGTCCGCGTCTCCTGCTTCATCGACGCCGATCCCGTCCAGGCCGCCGCCGCCAAGCGTGCGGGCGCCCAGGTTGTCGAGTTCCATACCGGCGCCTATTGCGACGCCGTGCGCGAACGTTCGCCCGAGGCGCCGGCCCTGCTGGAGCGTCTGAAGGCCGCGGCCTTCGAGGCCGAACGGCTGGGGCTGGAGGTCCATGCGGGCCACGGCATCGACTACGAGACAGTGAAGCCCATCGCCGCCATTCCGCAGGTCGCCGAGCTGAACATCGGCCACTTCCTGATCGGCGAGGCGATCTTCGTCGGCCTGGCCGAGGCGATCCGCCGGATGCGCCTGTTGATGGACGAAGCCCGCGCCGGGCTGGCGGCATGATCGTCGGGATCGGCTCGGACCTGTCCGACATCCGCCGGGTGCAGAACACCCTGGAGCGGTTCGGTGAGCGTTTTACCAACCGCTGCTTCACCGAGATCGAACGCGCCCGGTCCGAACGTAAGCCTGACCGCGCCGCCTCCTACGCCAAGCGCTTCGCCGCCAAGGAGGCCTGCGCCAAGGCGCTCGGCACCGGCATCAAGCGCGGGGTGTTCTGGCGCGACATGGGCGTGGTCAACATGCGCTCGGGCCAGCCGACCATGGCCCTGACCGGCGGCGCGGCCGAGCGGTTGAGCCAGATCATTCCGCCGGGCCACAAGGCGGTGATCCATGTGTCCCTGACCGACGACCACCCCTACGCCCAGGCCTTCGTCATCATCGAAGCTGTGCCCGAGACCGGCCTGATCCAGGCCTGAGACCCTTGCCATGATCGCCAGCCTCGCGCCGTTCGCCCTCGGCCTCGCCTTGTTGGGCGGTGCGAGCCCGCCACCGGCCCTGGTCGCCACGGTGCGCGAGGAGACCAAGGATGACGTCGATGCGCCCCGCGACGCCGCCAAGCTGTTCCACAGGGCCGACATCAACGGCGATGGCCTGCCGGACTGGCGGGTGGACTACAGCGAGCGCATGGCCTGGTGCGGCACGGGCGGCTGTCGCCAGCAGCTCTACCTGGCCCGGCCCGACGGAACCTACGCCCTGGTATTCGACGCCCAGGCGCGCAGTGAGTTCCGGATGCGGAAGACCCGCGAGGGCCGCCGCCTGGATCTCGAGGTGCACGGCAGCGTCTGCGGTGAGGCCGGGGTGGAGGAGTGCCTGCGCTCGTTCCTCTGGACCGAGGCCGACGGCCGCTATGTGGAGATCCCCAACCGCAAGGGTGATGGTCGGCTGGAAGGCCTGATGCCGTTGGTGGCCCTGGACCCTGCGACCTATCCCAAGAGCGTCGCGGCGGCTGTGGCCCAGGCCTCCCAGGTCTGCGAGGCCAAGGGCGGACGGCTGAGCGACACGGAGTACGCAGTGGAGCGGACCCCCGACCTGGACGGCGATGGCCGCTCCGACTGGCTGGTGGACGCCTCGCTGATGACCTGCGTGGACGCCAAGGACGAGGAGAACGGCGCCCTCGAAATGGACGCGGGCCTGACCCTGCTGGCCGGGCCAGGCGCGACCCAGGCCCTGTTCCTGCCGATCTACGCCTATGTCTTCGACGTCGCCTCTAGGCCGGCGACCTTCATCGCCGTCGATATCGGTGACGACTGCGGCGGCTATGAGCAGCCGGCCTGTCCGCAGACGCCCTACCGGTGGGACGCCGCCAAGGCGGTGCTCGCTCCGGCGCCGGCCGCCCGGGGCCAGCGCTCGGAGTAGGCCGCTATTTCAGGTGGGCCGCGTACCAGCCGATATAGCGGTCGTAGCGGTCCTTCAGGAAGCTCGGGCGGCGGATGCGATGATACTGGCCCGGATAGATCACCAGCTCCGTCTCGACGCCCAGGCTGCGCAGGGCCTGGTACATCTGTTCGGAGTTCAGGACCGGCACGTTGAAGTCCGCCGCTCCGCCCAGGAACAGGGTCGGCGTCTTGATCCGGTCGGCGTGGAAGAAGGGCTCGGACACCTTCATCCAGACCTCGGGCTTCTCCCAGGGGCGGCCCAGTTCGACCTCGTAGTCGCGGATGTACTGGTCGGTGCCGTAGCCGGCGAAGACGTTTGAGATGCTGGCGCCGCTGGTCGCCGCCTTGAAGCGGGTGTCACTGGCGATGACGAAATTGGTCAGGATGCCGCCATAGCTCCAGCCACCGACCCCCAGTCGGTTCGGATCGGTGATCCCCTGGGCGGTCGCATAGTCCACCGCCGCCAGGACGTCCTCGGTCGCCGGGTGGCCCCAGTTGGCATAGATGGCCATGCCGAAGGCCTCGCCCCGGCCGTTGCTGCCGCGCGGATTGGCCGCCACCACCACATAGCCCTGGGCGGCAAGCATCTGCCACTCCTGGGACCAGCCGAGTTCAAACTGCGACTGCGGCCCGCCATGGATGCGCAGGATGGTGGGATAGGCCTTGCCGGCGACATAGCCCGGCGGCTTGACCAGGAAGCCGTGGATCTCGGTCCCGTCCTTGCTCTTGAACTTGATCTCCTCGGTGGCGCCGAGGGCCACCTCGCTCAGCCAGTCGTTGTGATGGGTGAGGGGACGGGCCTTGGTCTTCTCGATGGCGTAGAGCTCGCCTGGATGGGTCGGGTTGCTGGCCAGGGCGACGATCCGTCCACGGCCGTCGCTGTCGTAGTCGGCCAGGGCCTGGCGACCGGACAAGAGGTCCTTGGGCGCACCGCCGGCGGCCGGGATTTCGACCAGGCGCTGGATCTGGTCATCCTCCATCCGCACCACCAGCCGCTTGCCGTCCGCGGTCCAGGTGGGCTGGGAGACATTGCGGTCGAGGCCCTTGGTCAGCAGCCGGGGGGAGCCGCCCGCCGCGGGGACCACGGCCAGGGCGTTGACCCCATAGCCGATCTTGCGGACCTCGCCGCCCTGCAGGTAGGCCACCTGCTTCCCGTCGGGGCTCCAGGCCGGATAGCTGTCGAACTCCGGGCCGTTGTCGTCGCCGGCATAGGTGGTCAGGGCGCGCATCGCCCCGCCGGCCTTGGCCTCAGCGACATAGACGTCCCAGTTGTAGTCCCGGTCGGGGTCCGCCGAGCGCTTGCTGACGAAGGCGATGGACTTGCCGTCCGGGGACCAGGAGGGCAGCAGTTCCTCGAAGTCGCCGCTCGTCACCCGCACCGGCTTCCGGTCCGCCAGGCTCATGAGATAGAGGCGGGACTTGCCCTCGCGCAGATAGCCCTGGACGTCCTGCTTGAACTGGAAGCGATTGATGACGATGGGAAGCGGACGCTTGGGATCCGGCGGATCGGTGTCGTCGGCCGCCGGCTTCGGCGGCTCGGGCGGCGCGTCGCTGAGCACCAGGGCGATGGACTTGCCGTCCGGCGACCAGGCGTAGTCCTCCACCGACTGCTTGCCGGAGGTGATCTTGAACGCCTCGCCGCCCTGGCGGTCCAGCAGCCACAGGTGGTCCGCCTCGTCATCGTCCCGGCGGCCGGAGATGAAGGCCAGGTAGCGGCCATCCGGGCTCCAGCGCGGGGTGTTCTCGCTCTCCTTGGGGCCGTGGGTCAGCTGCAGGCTGGTCTTGCCGTCCAGGGAGGTCATCCAGATGTGGGTGAAGCCCTTGTCCGCAGCGCGGTTCAGGGCGCTGACCGAATAGGCGACCCACTTGCCGTCCGGCGACAGGGCCGGGGCGCCGACCGTGCGTTCCTTGAAGATGTCGTCGGTGGTCAGGCGGCGCGGCTCCGCACCCTGGGCGGCGCTCGCCAGAACCCCGGTCATAACAACCGCCAACAGAATTCCGCGCATATCATTCCCCCAACCCAAAGCAGGGCCTGATCTAGCCGGGAGCTCAGCCGGCGGGCAATCCATCGGCTGTGGGTAATCCGCCCCTTGCCAGGCCAGCCCCCGCGCCGTCCAATCGGCTGAACATGTTCAGCGAGGGCGCGATGCGGATTCGGACCAAGGTTTTGGCGGTGGCGGCCCTGTCGGCCCTGATGGCGACGAGCGCGGCCGCGGGGACGCCGCGCGACGCGGTGCGGGCCTGGCGCAAGGCGCACGAGAAGGAAATCGTCGCCGACTTCTCGGCCCTATTGTCCCTGCCCAATGTCGCAACCACCCTGTCGGACGTCGAGAAGAACGCCGACTACATCTCCGGCCTGCTCCAGAAGCGCGGCTTCAAGACCCAGCTGCTGCGGGCCCAACCCGGCACGCCGCCCTCGGTGCTCGGGGAGCTGAAGACGCCGGGCGCCAAGCGGACGGTGGTGTTCTACGCCCATTATGACGGACAGCCCGTCGGCCAGCAGGGTTGGCTGACCAGCCCCTTCCAGCCGACCATGCGCACGGCGCTGCCGGACGCCAAGACCGTCGACTGGCAGGGCGCGGCGGGGCCGCTCGATCCGGACTGGCGGCTCTATGCGCGCTCGGCCGGGGACGACAAGGGTTCGATCCAGGTCATGCTCTCGGCCCTCGACGCGCTGAAGGCCGCCGGGATCAAGCCGTCGGTGAACATCAAGGTGCTCTATGAGGGCGAGGAGGAGCAGGGCTCGGCCCACTTCGCCGAGCTGGTGGGCAAGAACCTGGCCCTGCTGAAGGGCGACCTGCTGATCATGGGCGACGGGCCCATGCACCAGTCCGGCAAGCAGCAGATCAATTTCGGCAACCGCGGCATCACCAGCTTCGAGGCCACTGTCTATGGCCCGCTGAAGCCCCTGCACGACGGCCACTACGGCTCCTGGGCGCCCAGCCCGACCGTGATGCTGGCCAGCCTGATCATGAGCCTGCGGGATGAGACTGGTCACATCCTGATCCCCGGCTTCTATGACGACGTGACGCCGGTGTCGGAGGCCGACAAGGCCGCGCTCGCCGCCCTGCCGGATGTGGAGAGCGACCTGAAGAAGGCCCTGGGCCTCGGGCGCAATATCGGCGGTCCGCGCCTGGCCGATGGCTATCTTCAGCCGACCCTGAACGTGCGGGCGATCCACGCCGGCGACACCGGACCCCAGGCCGCCAACGCCATCGCCACCGAGGGCCGCCTGTCGGTCGACTTCCGCCTGGCGCCTGGCGAGACCCCGGCCAAGGTCAAGGAACTGACCGAAGCTTACCTGACGGCCCAGGGCTGGTTCATCGTCCGCGACACCCCGGACCTGGCCACCCGTCTGGCGCATCCGAAGATCCTGCGGCTGGACTGGGAGGAGGGCGGCTCCATCGCCACCAAGACGCCGATGGACGGCCCCGCCGCTGACGCCGTCGCCGCCTCCATCGGGCGGACGGTGGGCTATCCGGTGCTCAAGCTGCCGATCGTCGGCGCGAGCTCGGGCATGGCCGATATCGTGAACCAGCTGAAGGTCCCGATGGTCGGCGTCAGCATCGCCAACTACGACGACAACCAGCACGCCATGAACGAGAACCTGCGGCTGGGAAACCTGTGGGACGGCATCGAGGTCTATGCCGGTCTGGTCTCGGACCTGAAGTGGTGAGCTAGCGCAGGAAGGCCGCCAGCCGCTCCAGGCCGGCGGCGTTCTTCTCGAGCCGGGCGGCGAAGCACCATCGCAGCCAACCCTCGCCCTCGTCGCCGAAGGCCGAGCCGGGGGCGAGGCCAAGGCCCGCCTCGGCGACCAGCCGCTTGGCCAGGTCCAGGGAATTGTCGCAGCCGTCCAGCCGGAAGAAGGCGTAGAGCCCGCCGTCCGGCTCAGGGGCGTCGACGCCCGGCAGGCCGCGAAGCGCGCCCAGCACCTGGTCACGGGCGCGGGCGAGGTCGGCGCGCAACTCGGCGATGGCGTTCTCGCCCCGGGTCAGGGCGGCCAGGGCGCCTTCCTGGACGAAATCCGGGGCGCAGGAGGTGTTGTATTCGAGCAGGACGCCCAGGGCCTCCTGCAGCGGCGCTGGCGCAACGATCCAGCCCAGCCGCCAGCCGGTCATGCGCCAGGCCTTGGAGAAGCTGTTGGTGCTGATCACGCGATCCTGCGGATCGGCCAGGGGCAGGAAGGACGGGGCCGAGGCGGCGGGGCCGAACACCAGCCGCTCATAGACGTCGTCGGCGATGATCCAGATCCCCAGCCGGCGGCAGTAGTCGAGGATCACTTGCCGATCCTCCGCCGCCAGGGTCCAGCCGGTGGGATTGTTTGGGGAGTTCAGGAACAGGGCCTTCACGTCCGGCGTCAGGGCGGCGAGCAGCCGGTCGAGGTCCAGGCTCCAGCGGCCGTTGCGGGATTCCAGCGAGACCGGCGTCACCTGGGCGCTCAGCACGCGCGGGATCTCGGCGACATTCGGCCAGACCGGGGTGACGACACAGACCCGGTCGCCGGGCTCCAGGATCGCCTGGGCCGCCACCATCAGGGCGCTGACCCCGGAGCTGGTGATCGCCAGCCGCTCGACGCCGACCGGCGTCCTGTGCAGCCGGCCGAGATAGGCCGACAGCGCTTCGCGCAGGTCCAGCCGGCCCTGGTTGTGGGTGTAGTAGGTCCGGCCCGCGCTCAGGGCCTGGGCCGCCGCCTCGCGGATGAAGCCCGGGGTCGGCTGGTCGCTCTCACCGAACCAGAAGGCCAGGATGTCCTCGCGGCCCAGCCCCGCATTGGCCACCTCCCGGATCTGGGAACGACGCAGGGCCTGGACGGCGGGGCGGGGCAGGGGCGGGAAGGACATGACGCTGTCTTAGCCGTCCCGCAGAACCCCGTCATGGTCGGGCTTGGATCGGAGGTGTCATCCCGCATGGAGCGGCGCAGCCGCGCAAGTGCGGGACCCAGACGCGCAGGGGTTTGCCTTATAGGTCAGCGTTTCTGGGGCCCGGTCATTCGCTGGCGCTAAAACCGGGATGACACCGAGGGGCCGATGGCTCGCGCCTAGTGATCCAACCCCAGCACCCGCGCCGCGTTGCCGCCCAGCCACTTCGCCCGCACCGAGTCGGTCAGGGGCAGGGCGTCGGTCTCGGCCACCAGCTGGTGCAGCGGCACCATCAGGGTGCCCCAGCCGCTGGCGAAGATGATCCGGTCCTGCAGGGTGCGGGCGCCGTAATAGATCAGGGCCTCATAACCCGCGCCGGGCGCCAGCAGCTGCTTCACGCGCTTGCAGGCGAAGTCGATGAAGATGTTCTGGTGACGTGAGGCGATGGCGCAGGTTTCCGCCACCCAGGGCCAGCCGGTGAGGGCCGCGACGATCTTCAGGGTCGGGAACTCGACCGCGATCTCGTCCAGGTACTTGGGGTGCGCATAGTCGTAGGGCCGGTCGGTGAGCAGGTGCAGGCCGACCGTGATCCGCACCGGAATGCCTAGCTCTACGCACTTGGCCAGGAAGGGGCGATAGGCCGGGTCATTGATGTAGCGGTTCTCGCGATAGCAGGAGATCTCGAATCCGCGACAGCCCCATTCGCGCACGCCGCGCTCCAGGGCCGCGACGCCGCCTTCGCCCTCGTCGCCCCAGATGCGGAACCAGGGGATCAGGCGGTCGGGATGTTCCGCGGCGAACTTGGCCACGTCCTCGTTGCTGGCCCGGCGGCCGGCGTTGCCGATGCAGGCGTACTGGACGCCCGCGGTGTCCAGCATGTCGATCACCGCCTGGTGGCTCATGGCGCGGGTCATGTCGACTTCGCAAAGCTTGAGCGCCAGCCAGGTCAGGCCGTGCTCGGCCTTGGCGGCGTTGAACTCGTCCAGGCTCATGCCGATCTGGGCGGCCCAGCCGGGCGCCATTTGCTGGGCGTAGCCTTCCTTGTCGAAGCCGCGCCCCGACTTGATCAGCCGCACCGTGTCCTCGACGGCCTCGCGGGTGGGGGTGTCGCACTCGAAATCAATGATCAGGGGCGCAGGCATGGCAAAGTCCTTGGATGAAAAGGGTCGATGGCGCGAAGGCCTAATGGCGTCACGCTAGCCTGCGCCGGGCGGACGCGCCACCACTGCGCCCGCGCCTCGCCCACTCGCGCCTGCGTAGAGTCTCCGGGCGTGGCGCTTGCCGTTCGGGTATGCAGCGTCTAGCAAAAGCCAATCGGTCCGGCCTCGCGGCCGGCGTTTCGGGATTCGGGAATGACCGACGACGTGCAGAGCGCCAAGGAGGCCGACGAGCCCGGCGCGATCAATGAGCTGGTGGAGATCGTCAAGACGGTCGCCTACGCCCTGCTCATCGCCCTGGTCCTGCGCGTGCTGTTCTTCCAGCCCTTCACGATCCCGTCGGCCTCGATGGAGCCGACGCTTCTGGAAGGCGACTACATCATCGTCTCCAAGTACTCGTACGGCTATTCCCGCAACTCGATCCCGTTCAGCCCGCCGCTGTTCGAGGGCCGCCTGTTCGACAAGACGCCGGAGCGCGGCGACATCATCGTCTTCAAGCTGCCCCGCGACGGCCACACCGACTACATCAAGCGCCTGATTGGCCTGCCCGGCGACCGTATCCAGGTCACCGGCGGCGTGCTGTCGATCAATGGCAAGGCCGTGCCGCGCAAGCCGATGACGCCAGTGATGATCGACAGCGGCTGGGGCTTCACCCGCAGCGTCCAGCGGTTCCAGGAGACCTTCCCGAACGGCAAGACCTTCACCACCTACGACTTCGGGCCCGACGGCGACGTCGACAACACCGGGGTCTATGTGGTGCCGGAGGGGCACTATTTCTTCATGGGCGACAACCGCGACAACTCCCTCGACAGCCGGCTGCCCAGCGAGATCGGCGTGGGATACGTCCCGGCCGAAAACCTGGTCGGCAAAGCCCAGATCATCATGCTGTCCTGGAACAAGGGCGCGTCGCTGTTCAAGCCCTGGACCTGGTTCCTTGACGCCCGGCCCGGCCGCTTCTTCCACAGCCTGAAATGAACCGACGCGACGCCGCGGTCGCCGAGCTGCAGGGCCGCATCGGCTACAGCTTCGCTGATCGCGAACTGCTGGAACGCGCCCTGACCCATTCCAGCGTCGGCAACGGCGCCACCAAGGTGCGCCACAATGAGCGGCTGGAGTTCCTGGGCGATCGGGTCCTCAACCTGATCGTCGCCGAGCACCTGGCGCAGCTGCAGCCCGAGGCCCGCGAAGGCGTGCTCTCCAAGCTGATGAACCAGCTGGTGAACTACCAGGCCTGCGCCGAGGTGGCTCGGGCCATCGGCCTGCCGGACGCCCTGCGGGTGGACGCCAGCGCCACCAAGGTGGGCGCGCGCGACAATGACCGGGTGCTGGGCGACGCCTGCGAGGCCCTGATCGCGGCCCTCTATATCGACGCTGGCCTGGAGGCGGCGCGGGGCTTCGTGCTGATGGCCTGGACCAAGGCCTTCTCCGAGCTGGATACGCCCCGGCTGAAGGATTCCAAGACATTGCTGCAGGAATGGGCTATGGCCCGCGGCCTGCCGGTTCCGCGCTACGAGGTCGTGGCGACCTCCGGCCCGGCCCACGCGCCCCGCTTCACCATCGAGGTCCAGCTCCAGGGCTATCCGCCCGAGCGGGCCGAGGGCGGGTCCAAGCGCGAGGCCGAGAAGGCCGCCGCCGAGCTGATGCTGAGGAAGAGAGACACCGCCCTATGACTGTGGAACCCACCCGCGCCGGATTTTGCGCCATTATCGGCGCCCCCAATGCGGGCAAGTCCACCCTGACCAACCGTCTGGTGGGGGCCAAGGTCTCCATCGTGACCCAGAAGGTCCAGACCACCCGCTTCCCCGTGCGCGGCGTCGCCATGTCCGGGACCGCCCAGATCGTGCTGGTCGACACCCCTGGGATCTTCGCGCCGCGCCGGCGGCTAGACCGGGCCATGGTGCGCGCCGCCTGGGGCGGGACCGAGGACGCCGACATCATCGTCCACCTGGTGGACGCCGCCGCCGAGATCGCTGTCGAGCAGGGCGACGCCAAGGCCGCCGACAAGCGGGCGCGGGTCGACGTGGACTCCATCGTCGAGGGCCTGAAAGCCTCGGGCAAGACCGCCGTCCTGGCGCTCAACAAGATCGACGGGCTGAAGCGCGAGAACCTGCTCGCGATCACCCAAAGGCTTTTCGATACAGGCGTCTATTCCGACGTCTTCATGGTCTCCGCCGCGACCGGCGCGGGCGTCGATGACCTGTTGGCCCGCATCGTCCAGGCCCTGCCGGAAGGCCCCTGGTTCTATCCTGAGGACCAGACCGCCGACCTGCCGGCCCGCCTGCTGGCCGCCGAGATCACCCGCGAGAAGCTCTATCTACGCGTCCACGAGGAGCTGCCTTACGCGGCCGCTGTCGAGACCACCGCCTTTGAAGAGCGCAAGGACGGCTCGGCCCGGATCGAACAGACCATCTATGTGGAGCGCGAGAGCCAGCGCCCGATCATCCTGGGCAAGAACGGCCAGACCCTGAAGTGGATTGGCCAGAAGTCGCGCGAGGAGCTCACCGAACTGCTCGGCCGCACCGTGCACCTGTTCCTGACGGTCAAGGTCGACGAGACCTGGGCCGACAAGCGCGAGTTCTACGGCGACATCGGCCTGGACTTCGACGTCTAGCCCCATGATGGAGTTCGAGGACGACGCCTTTGTCCTCGCCGCCCGGGCGCATGGCGAGACCGGGGCCATTGTCGAGTTCCTCACCGCCCGGCACGGCCGCTACGCCGCCCATGTGGCGGGCGGGGCGTCGCGGCGGATCAAGCCCTTCCTGCAGCCCGGCGCGCGGGTGATCCTGAACTATCGCGCCCGCGTCTCCGACCAACTCGGCGCGGCCCAGCTGGAGCCGGTGGGCGAGGGGCCCTCCGCGCTGTTCGATGACCGCCTGGCGCTGGCCGGGTTGGCCGCCGCCGCGGCCGTCGCGGCCGGGGCCCTGCCGGAGCGCGAGCCGCATCCCGGCGCGTTCCTCGCCTTCGAGGCGCTGACCGACGCCCTGGTCCTGCCCGATATCTGGCCGGCGGTGTTCGTGCGGTTCGAGGCGGGCCTGTTGCAGGACCTGGGCTTTGGCCTGGACCTGTCCAAGTGCGCCGCCACCGGTTCGGTCGACGACCTGATCTATGTGAGCCCACGCACCGGACGCGCGGTCAGCCGCCAGGCGGGGGAGCCCTACAAGGACCGCCTGCTGATCCTGCCGCCCTTTATGCTGTCGGCCCAGACCGGTCTGGCGGCGGGGGACATCGCCGCGGGGCTCGCGCTTACCGGCCATTTCCTGGAGGCCTTCATCTTCGGCCCTCTGAACCGGCCCCTGCCGCCAGCCAGGCTCTGGCTGGTCGATCGCCTGTCCGAGGCCCAGCGACTGTAGGTCTCAAGGCGGGGGGCTTGAAACGGAGGCCTGCCTGCCGCTATGGAGAAGGCGCATCAAGAGTTGGGCCTAGCCCAACGCCAACCTGCTTCCCGAGCAAGGTGGCGCTCTCATCGAGAGGATGTGGCCGTGGCGGCAAACAAACGGGTCTTCCCAAGTCTCCGCCCCGTGTCTCTGGTTCGCATCTAGGGGGCTTCCGTGCCGATCAAGATTCCCGACGCTCTTCCCGCCCGCGCCCGACTGGAAGCCGAGGGCCTGGTGATCATGCGCGAGACGGACGCCGCGCGGCAGGACATCCGGCCGCTGCGGATCGCCTTGCTCAACCTGATGCCGGACAAGCCGAAGACCGAGACCCAGTTCGCGCGCCTGCTGGGCGCGACGCCGCTGCAGGTGGAGTTGTCTCTGGTCCGCCTGGCTAGCCACACCTCGCGCAACACCTCGGCCGAGCACCTGGACGCCTTCTACCGCACCTGGGACGAGGTGAAGGACCAGCGCTTCGACGGCTTCATCATCACCGGCGCGCCGGTGGAGACCCTGCCCTTCGAGCAGGTGGGCTATTGGGACGAGCTGCGCCGGATCTTCGACTGGACCGAGCAGCATGTGCACAGCTGCTTCAATGTCTGCTGGGGCGCCCAGGCGGCGCTGCAGCACTTCCATGGCGTGAAGAAGCACGTGCTGACCAAGAAGCTGTTCGGCGTCTTCCCGCACACCCTGACCGCGCCCGGTTCGCCCTATCTGCGCGGCCTGTCCGACGAGATCGATGTGCCGGTGTCGCGCTGGAGCGAGGTCCGCCGCGAGGACCTGCCGGCTGGCTCGGGCCTGAACGTGCTGATGGAGTCCGACGAGGCGGGCCTGTGCCTGATCGAGGACAGTCGCCGCCGTGGCCTGGCCATGTTCAACCACCTGGAATACGACGTCGGCACCCTGGGCGAGGAGTTCGAGCGCGACGTAGCCAAGGATCCCGCCACGCCGCCGCCGGCCTACTACTTCGATCCCGCGACGGGGCAGCCCAAGAACCGCTGGCGCAGCCACGGCCACCTGCTGTTCGGCAACTGGATCAACCAGATCTACCAGACCACGCCCTTCGACCTGGCGGCGATCGGGCGCGAGGCGGTCGGTTAGCCGCGCCCCCTCGGGGGTGCGTTCCGCCGCGTCTGCCTCTAGAACAGTCGGTCAACTCCTCCCGATTGATTCGACATGTCCAAGCACGTTCCACCGCCGTCCGATGGCGACGGCGACCGCATCATCGATGAGCCGCTGTCCGAGGCCCTGTCCCGGCGCTATCTGGCCTATGCGCTCTCGGTCATCACCGACCGCGCCCTGCCGGATGTCCGCGACGGCCTGAAGCCGGTGCAGCGGCGCGTGCTCTACGCCATGCGCGAGATGCGCCTGAACCCCGACTCCGCGGCGCGCAAGTGCGCCAAGGTGGTGGGCGAGGTGATGGGCGGCTATCACCCGCACGGCGACCAGTCGATCTATGACACCCTGGTCCGCATGGCCCAGGACTTCTCCCAGCGCTACATGCTGGTCGATGGCCAGGGCAACTTCGGCAATATCGACGGCGATAACGCCGCGGCCATGCGCTACACCGAGGCCAAGCTCACCGAGGCCGCGACCCTGCTGCTGGACGGCATCGACGAGAACGCCGTCGACTTCAAGCCGACCTATGACGGCCAGGACGAAGAGCCGGTGGTGCTGCCCACGGGCTTCCCGCACTTGCTGGCCAACGGCACCACGGGGATCGCCGTCGGCATGGCGACCTCGATCCCGCCGCACAACGCCGCCGAGCTGATCGACGCCTGCCTGCTGCTGCTGGACAACCGCCAGGCCACCACCGAAGACCTGATGGCCCACGTCCAGGGCCCGGACTTCCCCACCGGCGGCATCGTGGTCGAGCCCCGGACCTCGCTGCTGGAGACCTACGAGACCGGCCGCGGCGGCATCCGCCTGCGGGCGCGGTGGGACAAGGAAGACACCGGCCGCGGGACCTACCAGATCGTCGTCACCCAGATACCGTATCAGGTGAAGAAGGCCGACCTGGTCGAGCAGCTGGCCGGGCTGATCGAGAACAAGAAGGCCCCGCTGCTCGGCGACGTGCGCGACGAGAGCGCCGAGGACGTGCGCCTGGTGCTCGAGCCGAAAAACCGCAATGTCGAGCCTGAGGTGCTGATGGAGAGCCTGTTCAAGCTCTCCGACCTCGAGACCCGCTTCTCGGTGAACCTCAACGTCCTGGACGCCAAGGGCACGCCCGGCGTCATGGGCCTCAAGTCGATCCTGCTGGCCTTCCTGGATCACCGCCGCGAGGTGCTGATCCGCCGGGCCCGGTTCCGGCTGGATAAGATCGAAGCCCGTCTGCACATCCTGGACGGCTTGCTGATCGCCTATCTGAACCTGGATGAGGTGATCCGCATCGTCCGCTACGAGGACGAGCCCAAGGCCAAGCTGATCGAGACCTTCGGCCTGACCGAGATCCAGGCCGACGCCATCCTCAACACCCGCCTGCGCCAGCTGGCCCGGCTGGAGGAGATGGAGATCCGCCGCGAACACGCTGAACTGGCGGAAGAACGCGACGGCCTCCTGAAGCTGCTGGACTCCGAGAAGCAGCAGTGGCGGCTGGTGGGCGTGGGTCTGAAGGACGTCCGGGCGATCCTTGGTCCCGACACCGTCATCGGCAAGCGGCGCACCGGCTTCGCTGACGCCCCGCAGGTGGACGCTGAGGCCGCCATCGAGGCCATGATCGTGCGCGAGCCGATCACCGTCATCCTGTCCGAGCGTGGCTGGATCCGCGCCGCCAAGGGCAAGGTGGAGGATCCGTCCGAACTGAAGTTCAAGGAAGGCGACAAGCTCGGCTTCCTGGTCCCGGCCGAGACCACCGACAAGCTGCTGATCTTCGCCTCCGACGGCCGGTTCTTCACCATCGGCTGCGACAAGCTGCCGGGCGCCCGCGGGCATGGCGAGCCGCTGCGGCTGATGATCGACCTCGACGACAAGACCGCCATCATCGACATCTTCCCGTTCAAAGCGGGGCAGAAGCGCGTGATCGCCTCGAAGGAGGGCTACGGCTTCATCCTGCCTGAGGAGGAGTGCCTCTCCGCCCGCAAGGCCGGCAAGCAGGTGTTGAACGTCGGCGCCAAGGGCGCGGCCTTCGCCATGCCGGCCGCCGGCGACCACCTGGGCGTCATCGGCGACAACGGGAAGATCCTGATCTTCCCGCTGGCGGAGCTGCCGGAAATGCCGCGCGGCAAGGGCGTCAAGCTGCAGACCTACCGCGAGGGCGGGCTGCGCGACGCCATCGTCTTCAACGCCGAGGAGGGCGCGGCCTGGATCGATCCCGCTGGCCGCACCCGCGTCTGGCCGGAGTGGAAGGACTGGCTGGCCAAGCGCGCCGCCGCCGGCAAGCTGGCGCCCAAGGGCTTCCCGACCAGCAAGCGGTTCCGGCCGAAGGGCTGACCTTGCGTCGCCCCTGATCGGCGTCTACCTCGGACATACTGACAACTCGAAGAACGAGTCCGAGGGGGACGCCAGGATGCGTGGAATGCGGTTCGCCGCCGTGGCCTTTGGCGCGGCGGCCTTGGCCCTGGCTGGGCCGGTCATTGCGGTCGCCAAGGAGCCGGCGGCCAAGATCAGGACCGTGTCGCCGGAGAGCGTCGGGTTCGATTCCGCCCGCTTGAGCAAACTCGACGCCTACATGGCTGGCGCGGTGGACCGCAAGGTCGTCACCGGCATGACCACCCTGCTGGTTCGCCACGGCAAGGTTGTGGACTTCAAGACCTACGGCACGATGGACGGCCAGGCGCCGATGACGTCGGACGCCATCTTCCGCATCTATTCCATGTCCAAGCCGATCACCGGCGTGGCCATGATGATCCTCTTCGAAGAGGGCAAGTGGAAACTGGATGATCCGGTGACCAAGTTCATCCCGGAATTCAAGGACCTGAAGATCATGACCGGGGTCGACGCCGACGGCAAGCTGGTCACCGTGCCGGTGACCCGGCCGCCGACCATGCGCGAGATCATGAGCCACACCGCCGGCTTCGGCTATGGCCTGCAGACCCGCCATCCGGTGGACAAGCTGTTCCGCGAACGCGGCGTGCTGGGCTCGTCCAGCCTGCCGGAGATGATCGGCAAGATCGCCGACATCCCGCTGATGTTCCAGCCGGGGACCAATTGGTCCTATTCGGTCAGCGTCGATATCCAGGGCTATCTGGTCGAGAAGATCTCGGGCCAGAAGTTCGGCGATTTCCTGCAGTCGCGCATCTTCGGGCCGCTGCAGATGACGGACACCGGCTTCTACACAGGCGCTGACAAGGCCTCGCGCCTGGCCGCCCTCTACATGACCGACCCCAAGACGATGCAGATGGTCCCGGCGGTCGAGCTCTTCGGCAGCCCGCCGCCGGACTACACCAAGCCGCCGCGTCTGGAATCCGGCGGGGGCGGGCTCGTCTCCACCACCCGCGACTATGGCCGCTTCGCCCAGATGATCCTGAACAAGGGCGAGCTGGACGGGGTGCGCATCCTGGCGCCGGCCACGGTCGAGCTGATGGGCACGAACGTGATCCCGGACAAGGTGCTGGTCAGCTCCAACGGCACCAGCGCGGCGCGCTTTAACGAGGCCGTCGGCTTCGGCCTCGATTTCATGGTGGTCAATGATCCGCGCAAGGCCGGCTCGCTGGGCGGCGAGGGGGAGATGAGCTGGGGCGGGGCGGCCGGCACCTGGTTCTGGGTCGACCCGACCAACGACCTTTACTTCGTCGGCATGATCCAGCGCCTGGGCGGCACGGGCGACGAAGACCTGCGGGACAAGGCCCGCGTCTTCACCTACCAGGCCCTCGTGAAGCCCGAAAAGTGATCCCGCTCGCGGGCTGAACGCGCCCGCGAAATGTAACGCGCATTACCTTTCCCGATGGGGTTGCCGCGACGGCGCCCCATCGCTACCTCGGGCATACCAAGAACTCTAAAAATTCCGAGGGGGGAATATGCGTGCGATGCGTCTCGCCGCCGTGGCCATGGCCGCGGCGGGCCTGAGCCTTGCTGGACCAGCGATTGTTGAAGCCAAGACACCCGCGGCCGCGGTCAAGACCGTGGCGCCCGAGAGCGTGGGGTTTGATTCCGCGCGCTTGAAGAAGCTGGATGACTACATGGCCGGCGTCATCGCTCAGAAGCGGGTGGCCGGCATGACCACCCTGCTGGTGCGCCATGGCAAGGTGGTGGCGTTCAACACCTACGGCACGATGGACGGCCAGTCGCCCATGACCAAGGACGCCATCTTCCGCATCTATTCCATGAGCAAGCCGGTGACCGGCGTGGCCATGATGATCCTCTACGAGGAGGGCAAGTGGAAGCTGGACGACCCGGTGACCAAGTTCATCCCGGAGTTCCGCAATCTTAAGGTCATGACTGGCGTTGGTCCGGACGGAAAGCCCACCACGGTCCCGGTGACCCGGCCGCCGACCATGCGCGAGATCATGAGCCACACCGCCGGCTTCGGGTACGGGCTGCAGATCCGCGAGCCGGTGGACAAGATGTTCCGCGAGCGCGGCGTGCTCTGGTCGGCCGACCTGCCGGACATGATCGGCAAGGTCGCGGACATCCCGCTGAAGTTCCAACCGGGGACCGACTGGTCCTATTCCATCGCCGTCGATATCCAGGGCTACCTGGTGGAGAAGCTGTCGGGCCAGAAGCTCGGCGACTTCATGCAGTCGCGGATCTTCGGCCCGCTGAAGATGACCGACACCGGCTTCTATACCGGCGCTGACAAGGCCTCGCGCCTGGCCAAGCTCTACCAGACCGATATCCGCACCTGGCAGATGGTCCCGGCCACCGAACTGTTCGGCGGCGCGGTCCCCGACTACACGAAGAAGCCGACCCTGGAGTCCGGCGGCGGCGGCCTGGTCTCAACCACGGTCGACTATGGCCGCTTCGCCCAGATGCTGCTGAACAAGGGCGAACTGGATGGCGCGCGCATCCTGGCCCCGGCGACCGTCGAGCTTATGGGGACGAACGTGATCCCCAAGCCGGTGCTGGAGACCCTCAGCGCCAAGCAGGGGGGCAGCTTCAGCGACGCGGTTGGCTTCGGCATGGACGTCATGGTGGTCAACGACGCCCGTAAGGCCGGCTCGATCAGCGGCGACGGCGAGATGAGCTGGGGCGGGGCGGCCGGCACCTGGTTCTGGGTGGATCCGACCAACGATCTCTACTTCGTGGGCATGGTCCAGCGCCTGGGCGGCACCGGCGGTGAGGACCTGCAGATCATGTCGCGCCTCTTGACCTATCAGGCCCTGGTGAAGCCCGAAAACTAGGGGGTTCGCAGGCTGGGAGAGTCATCCCAAAGAGGGGCCCGACCTTGACATTCGGCGCCCCTCATGCGCCCTTCCGCGCCTTGATTTTTCCGAGCCTTAGCGACTCCCGATGCACGCCTACCGCACCCATACCTGCGGCGCCCTGCGCGCCGCCGACACCGGCCAGCCGGTCCGTCTGTCCGGCTGGATCCACCGCAAGCGCGACCATGGCGGCCTGGTCTTCATCGACCTGCGCGACCATTACGGCCTGACCCAGCTGGTTTTTGCGCCGGAAACGCCCGGCTTCAGCACGGTCGAGCGCCTGCGCGCCGAGAGCGTGATCCGCATCGACGGCGAGGTGGTCGCCCGCACGCCGGAGACCGTGAACCCCAACCTGCCCACCGGTGAGGTCGAGGTCCGCGTGAAGGCGGTCGAGGTGCTGTCGGAAGCCGCCGAGCTGCCGCTGCCGGTGTTCGGCGAGCCCGACTATCCGGAAGAGATCCGGCTGAAGCACCGCTATCTCGACCTGCGCCGCGAGACCCTGCACCGGAACATCGTGCTGCGGTCCAAGGTCATCCACTCGATCCGCAACCGCATGATCGACCAGGGGTTCCTGGAGTACCAGACGCCGATCCTGACGGCCTCGTCGCCGGAAGGCGCGCGCGACTTCCTGGTGCCCTCGCGCCTGCACCCGACCAAGTTCTATGCGCTGCCCCAGGCGCCCCAGCAGTTCAAGCAGCTGCTGATGGTCTCGGGCTTCGACCGCTACTTCCAGATCGCGCCCTGTTTCCGTGACGAGGACCTGCGCGCCGACCGCAGTCTCGAATTCTACCAGCTCGACGTCGAGATGAGCTTCGTGACGCAAGAGGACGTGTTCGCGGCTATCGAGCCTGTCATGCACGGCGTCTTCAACGAGTTCGGCGGCGGCAAGCGCGTCTCGCCCATCGATCAGCCGATGAGCTACCAGGACGACTTCGGCAAGACGATCGAGCACAAGGGCTTCGAGCGCCTGACCTATATGCAGTCGATGTCGCGCTACGGCACCGACAAGCCGGACCTGCGCAATCCGATCGTGATGCAGGACGTCTCGGACCACTTCCGCGGCGGCGGCTTCGGCCTGTTCGCCCGCATCCTGGAAGACGCCAAGAACGCCGTGTGGGGCGTGCCCGCGCCGGGCGCCGGCTCCAGAGCCTTCTGCGACCGCATGAACTCCTGGGCCCAGGGCGAAGGCCAGCCGGGTCTGGGCTACATCTTCTGGTCCGAGGACCAGGGCGGCTGGGGTGGCCCCATCGCCAAGAACCTCGGCCCCGAGAAGACCGACGCGGTCATGGGCCAGCTGGGCCTGGGCAAGGGCGACGCCGCCTTCTTCGTGGCGGGCGATCCCAAGGTGTTCGTCAAGTTCGCCGGCGCGGCCCGCACCAAGGTCGGGACCGACCTGAAGCTGGTGGACGAGGATCAGTTCCGGTTCTGCTGGATCGTCGACTTCCCGATGTTCGAGTGGAGCGAGGAAGAGAAGAAGGTCGACTTCTCTCACAACCCGTTCTCCATGCCCCAGGGCGGCCTGGACGCGCTCCTGAACCAGGATCCGCTGACCATCCGCGCCTTCCAGTACGACATCGTCTGCAACGGCTACGAGCTGTGCTCGGGCGCGATCCGGAACCACCTGCCGGAGGTGATGGTCAAGGCCTTCGAGATCGCGGGCTACGGCGCCAACGTCGTCGAGGAACAGTTCGGCGGCATGCTGAACGCCTTCCGCCACGGCGCGCCGCCCCACGGCGGCCTGGCGCCCGGCATCGACCGGATCGTCATGCTGCTGGCCGGCGAGACCGCCATCCGCGAAGTGATCGCCTTCCCGCTGAACCAGCAGGGCCAGGACCTGCTGATGAACGCGCCGTCGGAAGTGACCGAAAAGCAGCTCAAGGAGCTGCACATCCGCACCGCCCCGCCGATCAAGGTCTGATCGGCGGTCTGAGGCGAAGGAGGGGCTGGGCCTCTCCTCCAGACCGTCATGGCCGGGCTTGTCCCGGCCACCCATACGCGCCTCAGGTTCAGGCCTGGCCGCGGTGGCGCAGTCGCGTCCTAACCGCTGGCGCGGAGTTCATGGGTGGCCGGGACAAGCCCGGCCATGACGGTACGGGGTGAGCCTCACCGCATCGTGCAACAGCCCCGCAAGGAAATCTGCGAAACTGCAGCTCAGTAGCGCGGCGGGGCCGGGGCTGCGGGCGGCGCGGGCGGGGCAGGGGCCCTGGGCGGGCGTACGATGGTGATCCGGCCGCGGCAGGTCTTGGCCGTCAGGCCCGGCGGCAGGCGCGTCGAGGCGTCCGCGCAGGCGTTGTTCAGCTGGTCCTGCTCCAGGTTCCGCGCGCCCCTTAAGTCCACGCCATAGAGTTGGGCGTGGTTCAGGATCGTGTCGCGGAAGTCGGCGCCCGAAAACGTCCCGCTGGTCATCACGGCGGCGGTCAGGTCGGCGTCGCGGAAATCGGCCTGGGCGAAGTTGCCGCTGGTCATCACCGCGCCGCGCATCTGGGTGTCGCGGAAGCTGGCGTTGGACGCCCGAACCCGGACGAAGGTCGCCCCGGTCAGGATGGCGTCGTCAAAGCGCCCGCCGGTGATATTGGCGCCCTGGAAGTTCGCGCCCTCGGCGCGGGTGTCGCGCATGTCTACATTGGCCATGTGGGCCTGGCCGAACATGACGCCGGTCACCTGGGCGTCGCGGATGCGGGCGCTGGACAGGTTGGCGTTCTCGAAATTGGCCCCGACCATCTGGGATTCCGACAGGTCGGCCCGGGCCAGATCGGCCTGGCTGAAATTGGCGCCCAGGAACCGCGCCTCGCGCAGGTCAGAGCCCACCAGGGCCGCGCCTTCGAAGTTCGCGCCCTCGAAATGCGCGCCGGTCAGCTTGCGGCCGGACAGCTCGCACCCGGCGCAGGAGCCGCCGAACGAGACCATCCGCGCCACTTCCTTGTCGCCCATCAAGGTGACGGCGTTGGCGGCGGCGGGCAGCAGCGCGGTGAGCGCGGCCAGGGCCGCCAGGGGGCGGGCGATGCGGGGCAGAAGCTGGGGTAAGCGACGAACCATGAGCCTACCCTGTGCCCCGCACGGACCCTGAGGGCTACTTAAATCGCGGTAATTCTTGGCGTTTAGCACGCCGGGATTCGCAACCCACGGGGGAGCTGGGTGCTCGCGTCGCCGCACGCCTGGTTGAGTTGGGCCTGGGACAGGCCCACGGCCCGGTCCATCTCGGCGCCTGAGAAATTGGTCCCCTCCAGCCGGGCGCCGGCGAAATTCGCGCCCTCCAGATAGGTTCCGACCAGGCTCGCATGGGTCAGGTCGGCGCCGGCGAAACTGGCCGAGGAAAACACGGCCCCATAGGCGTTGACGTCGCGCAGATCGGTGCGGGCGAAGTTGGTGCGGTTCATCACCGACAGGGACAGGTCGGCCTGGCGCAGGCGGGCGCCGGCGAAGTTGCGGCCCTTGAGCTCCAGCCCGGCGAAGTCAGCCTGGAACAGGTTGCAGCCGGGGCAGCTCTGGCCACGGCGGGCAGAGGCGATCTGGCCGGCGTTCTGGGCGCTGGCCGCCGCGGGCACGGCCAGGGCGAGGATCAGGCTGGCGGTCAGAAGTCTCATTTCGGCGCGGGGCTCCCGGCGGGTAGGTCTCCTGGATAGGGCCAGCAAACTTAAGGCCAGGTGACCATGACCTGCTGCGCGGCCTCTGCTAGGCTTGGCCCATGGCTGTTCGACCACCCCAGAGCCTGTCCGGCGGTTACCGGTTCGAGACCGGCGACAGCATCCTGGACGCCGAGCTGGCCGGCGAAAAAGCCCACGCCCTGGGGCGCATGGGCCGCGCCGCCGAAGCCGCGCTGGCCCGCCTGAATGATCCCGAAGCTGTCGAGGCCGAAGGCCGCGAGGCCCTGCTGAAGGCCGCGGCCCAGGCGGTCTGGGCCTGGTTCATCCAGCGCGAGTCCTGCGGCCTGCGCGACCACAAGGCCATCATCCGAGATTTCGGAATTCCGCGCGCGGTGCTGGTGCGGCTGGGCGCGCGGTAGCTACCCCGCCCGATCCTCGTCCCTGGGCGTCGCGCGCGTGCCGCAGCTTTCGCAGATCAGGCTCGCGCCCTTGCGGACCACCGCCATGTCGCCACACGCGGCGCAGACGTCGGCCTCGGGCTTGCCGAAGCCAGAGCTGCGGTTGTTGGCGCTGGGCAGGAAGACCAGGTTGTCCGGCGTGTGCCCGCGCGAGAAGCCGCGCGAGATGAAGGCCGAGGCGGGTTGGGGTTCGTTGGCCTGGTCCTCGTCGGCCTTGCCCTTGCCCAGACCGTCAGCGTTCAATTCGCCGTCGGCGTTGGCCAGCTCCTGGCGGTCCAGATAGGAGATGCCGAGCTCACGGAAGATGTAGTCCAGGATCGAGGTCGCCGACTTCACCTGGTCGTTCCCGGTCACCGGCCCGGCCGGTTCGAAGCGGGTGAAGACGAAGGCGTCGACGAACTCCTCCAGCGGCACGCCGTATTGCAGGCCGATGGAGATGCCGATGGCGAAGTTGTTCATCAGGGAGCGGAAGGCGGCGCCTTCCTTGTGCATGTCGATGAAGATCTCGCCCAGTTCGCCGTCGTCGTACTCGCCGGTGTGCAGATAGACCTTGTGGCCGCCGACGGCCGCCTTCTGGATATAGCCCTTGCGGCGGTCGGGCAGTTTGCGGCGGGTGCGGTCGCGCTCGACGATGCGCTCGATGATCCGTTCCTGGGGCGGCGGCGGCGGGGCGGCGCGGGCCTCGACCACCTCCGGCTCCGGCGCGCGGACCGGGCGGGCCTCAGGCAGCTTGGGCAGGTCGAGCACCAGGCTGGCCGGCGGCTCCATGCGGCGGATGCGCAGGGCCTGGGCGCCGCTCTGGGCGGCCTCCAGCAGCAGGGCCCGGGCGTCGGCCGGCGTGGTGTCCCACTCCAGCTCCAGCTCGGCGACCGGCGGAAGGTCCAGCGCCTGGGCGAGCGCCGCCATCATCGCGAAGTAGGGGCCGGGCCCCAGGTCGTCGGCCGACAGGAAGACGGCGCGTTGGTCCGGCGACAGGAAGGGCGCGTCGGCCAGCTGACCACCGCCCAAGGCGTAGGTCTCGGCCGCGCCGATCTCGCGGGGCGAAAAGCCCATGCGGTCCAGCAGGTCGAGCCCGGGATCGGCGAAGTCCTCATCCGACAGGCCCAGGATGTCGCTCAGGAAGCCGGGATCGATGACCTGGGGCGAGAAGGCGTCGGCCAGCCGGGCGGCGAAGGGCAGGGCGGCCTCGACCTGGGCGATCTCGTGTTCGGTGAAGCCGCGCGCCTGGAGGGCGGTGTGATCGACGCCCGGCGCCTCGGCCAGGTCGTGACGGCCCAGCAGGAAGGCGCGGGCCTCGGCCGGGTCGAGACCGAGCGCCGCCAGGCCTTGAAGGCTGGCTTCGCTCAGCACACGGGTCAGCTCGCCGTCGGCGGTCTCGGCGACGGTGACCGCGCCCAGGCCCGGCGCGCCGCTCAGGAGTGCGCCGCCCAGTTTCAGGGTCAGGTCCGGATCGTCGAACACCGCCAGCCCGCCCTCGATGGCGCCGATGCTGGCCAGGGCCTCCTTGGCGGCGGCGAAGATCCGGCGGGCCGCGCGGCGGCCCTGCAGCGAATCATAGGCCAGACCCTGGGCCATCAGCCAGTCGGCCAGGCCGCCGAGGCCCAGTGCGATCGTCCCGCCCATGCCGGCCAGGGCGGTCCCGGCCAGGCGCACGGCGGCGGCGAACCCCTCCGCGTCGAAGGCCTCGCCCACGCCAAAGGCCATCAGGTCCACGGCGCCGCGGGTCGGGCGGCCCACGCCGGCCAGCTTGGCGCCGGCCTCGGCGTCGAAGGCGGCGATCACCGCCCCGGTTTCCCAGCAGGCGGCGGCGAGGGGATCGAGGGCGGCCTCCAGAGGCGCGCCCCGCGACATGGCGACCAGTTCCACCCCGCCAGCCTCGAAGCGGACCTGGGCGTCCCACAGGTGCTCGCCGGCCCGGGCCAGGGTCATGGCGTCCAGGATCATGGCGTCGCTGGCGCCGGCCTGGCGGGCGGCCTCGGCGGCGCGGGCCGCTTCGGCCAGCTCCGGACCGCGTTCCGGGGCCTGGGCGATGGCGGCCTCCAGGGCGGCGCGGTCGTCGGCCAGGCGCTTCAGGGCGAGGTCGGCGTCCTCGGCCATCTGGGTTTCGCGGCCCCGGTCGGCGTCGATGCGGGCCAGGTCGGCGGTCAGGCGTTCGACCTCGGCGGCCAGGGCCTCGCCCTCGCGCTCCAGCCGGTCCTTGTCGATGGCCAGCCGGTTCAGCACGGCGGCGGCGATGGTCTCGGCCTCGCGCAGGGGCTTGATCTGCTCGTCAGCCTCGGCGGCGCGGGTGGCGGCCACGGCCGCCTCGCGGGCGCTATCCTCCACCGCGCGGGCCGCGTCGTTCAATTCACCCCGCAGCCGCAGGGCGGCGTCGCGGGCCTCGGTCCAGCGCGAATGCAGCAGGGCCGCCTGAAGGGTGCGAATCTCGGCCGACAGCTTCTTGTAGCGCTCGGCCTGGCGGGCTTCCCGGCGCAGGCGGTTCAGCGCGGTGTCCAGCTCGCCGGTGACGTCATCGAGGCGGGTCAGGTTGGTCTCGGCGGCGCGCAGGCGCAGCTCGGCCTCATGCCGGCGGGAATGCAGGCCGGACACGCCGGCCGCCTCTTCCAGGATCATCCGCCGGTTCTGCGGCTTGGCGGCGATCAGCTCGGAGATCTGGCCCTGGCGCACCAGGGCCGGCGAATTCGAGCCGGTGGAGGCGTCGGCGAACAGGAGCTGGACGTCACGGGCCCGGACCTCGCGGCCGTTGATCCGATAGGTCGAACCTTCCCCCCGGTCGATCCGGCGGACCACCTCCAGGACCGGATGGTCATTGAAGGCGGCCGGGGCGGTGCGATCGGCGTTGTCGATGGTGAGCGTGACCTCGGCGTGATTGCGCGAGGCCCGGCCCGAGGAGCCGGCGAAGATCACGTCGTCCATTCCGCCGGCCCGCATGGCCTTGGCGGAATTGGCGCCCATCACCCAGCGCAGCGCTTCCAGCAGGTTCGACTTGCCACAACCGTTCGGCCCGACGATGCCCGTGACTCCGGGCTCGATGCGGAACTCGGTCGCATCGACGAAGGACTTGAACCCGGAAAGGCGCAGCCGCTGGAAGTGCACGTTGGGGGAGACCCCTCCTTACTTGCCGGCGGAGGCCGCGGCGACGGCGGCGTCGAGCTGCTCCAGGGTCACTTCACCCGAGGCCACTTCCTTGCCGTTGATGAAGAAGGTGGGCGTGCCCGAGATCTTCTGTTCCTTGGAGGCCTTCTCGACACGGTCGTTCAGGGCCTTCAGGGCGGCTTCGTCGGTGATGCAGGCGTTGAACTGGGCTTCGGTCATGCCCGACGACTGGGCGATGCGCAGCAGCGGGCCGCGGATGTCGCCGGTCTGGAACATCTCGGTCTGGGCCTTGAACACGGCGTCGAGCACCGAGAAGTACTTGTCCTTGCCGGCGCAGCGCGCGGTCAGGAAGCCGGCCGCGGCCAGTTCGGGCGGCGCGGTGATGAATTCCTTCAGGGTGTAGTGGACCTTGCCGGTGTCGATGTACTTGGCCTTGAACGCCGGGAAGACGTTGTTGTTGAAGGCCGCGCAGTGGCTGCAGCTGGCCGAGGCGTACTCCACCATCTCGATCTTGGCCTTGGGGTCGCCCATGGTCATGTCGTCTGTATTGGCCTTGGCCCCGCCCTTGGAGCAGCCGACGAGGGCGAGCGCGCCCAGCACGGCGACGGCGGCGAGAGAACGACGGCTGAAGTTCGACATGGAGCCCTCTGGGAAAGTCTGAACGAAAGATTAAAGCGCGATTCCCCTGCGGCGGGGGGAAAGTCAACGGGTGCGACGATCTCGCAGCACGCCGCGACCCAAGCTCAACAATGCGGCCTTCAAGGGGCCGTCCGGCTCGCTGGCCAGGCTGGCGACTAGGGCGGCTTCCTGGGCGGCGTCCAGGGGCGGGGCCTTGCGGCGGGGCTTGGGCGCGTCAGGGACCAGATTGCGCAAGGGGCCCTGGACGATCCGCAGCTTGTTCACCGCCCCGGCGCCCAGGAACAGGTTCACCCGGCTGACGATCTCGGTGGCCTGGTGCTGGATCAGGGCCGCGCCGGCGCCGGCCACGCGGATCTCCAGCGCGCCCGGGCCGCCGCCGCGCGGCTTGGTCAGCTTCACGGGCTCGGTGCGCCGGGCGATGTCCTCGCCGACGATCTCGCGCCAGCGGGCCTGCAGCGCGCCCGGCCCCTGGCCGAACCGCTCGTCCAGGGCCTTCAGGGTCTTGTTCAGCGCCCGCCCGGCCGGCGGCGCGGCGCGGTGCTGCGGCCGCGTGCGCTTGTGCGCCAGGATGGCGGCGGCTTCGGAGACGCTGGGCAGGGACCGGCGGGGCATGGCTCCTCATATAGCGTCATCCTCCGGCCGCGTCAGCGGACCGGGGGATCCGAGCGGCGTCGCGATTCGGCTTGGGTCCCCGGATCGTCCTTGCGGACGCCCGGAGGATGACGACATTGGGGAAGATGACCCCTGACACCCTCCGCGCGCACCTGCTTGCCTGGTACGACGCCCAGGCCCGCGACCTGGCCTGGCGGGCGGGGCCGAAGGCCGGCTGGCGGCAGGACCCCTACAAGGTCTGGCTGTCCGAGGTGATGCTGCAGCAGACCACCGTGCCGCACGCCACGCCCTATTTCCTGAAGTTCACCGCCCGCTGGCCCACGGTCTCGGATCTGGCCGCCGCGCCGGACGAGGAGGTGATGGCCGCCTGGGCGGGGCTTGGCTACTACGCCCGGGCCCGCAACCTGCTGAAGTGCGCCCGCGCCGTGGCGCAGGATCATGACGGAGTGTTCCCGGACACCGAGGAGGGCCTGCGCGCCCTGCCGGGGCTGGGCCCCTATACGGCCGCTGCGGTGGCCGCCATCGCCTTCGACCGTCCCGCCAATGTCGTCGACGGCAATGTGGAGCGGGTGATGTCGCGGCTCTACGCCGTTGAGGCGCCCCTGCCGGACTCCAAGCCAGAGCTGAAGGCCCTGGCCGCGGACCTGGTGCGGGACGACCGCCCCGGCGACTGGGCCCAGGCGCTGATGGACTTAGGCGCGACGGTCTGCCGGCCGAAGTCGCCGCTTTGCGAACGCTGTCCGGTGTCTGAGGCCTGTGCGGGCCTGGCGACCGGCGCGCCGGAGACCTATCCGCGCAAGACCAAGAAGGCCGAGCGGCCCCGGCGCTATGGGGTGGCCTATCTGCTGACCCGTGGCGACCAGATCGCCCTGGTCCGTCGGCCGCCCAAGGGGTTGCTGGGCGGGATGCTGGCCCTGCCCACCAGCGACTGGCGGGACCGTCCCTGGGGCGCGGCGGAGGCTGTGGCCGCGGCGCCGGCGGTCCTCGACTGGCGCAGCGCCGGGGAGATCGAGCACGTCTTCACGCACTTCTCCCTGACGCTGACCGTGCTTCGGGCCGAGGGCGCCGCCGACGAGGTGATCTGGTCGCCGAGGCGGGACCTGGACGGCCTACCCTCGGTGTTCCTTAAGGCGGCCAAGGCCGGCCTGACCAGCCTGCTCTAGTCCGCCGTGACCGGCTTCGGCTGGGGGCGTGGGAAGACGAAGGCCATGGTGGTCAGGGCGGTGAGCGACAGCAGCAGGGCCGCGCCAGGGATGGCCGGAACGCCGAAGGTCGCCAGGGCCGCCCCGCCGGCCGCCGAGCCCAGGGCCTGGCCCAGCGAGATCACCGAGCCGTTGAGGGCCAACGCCACCGGCGCGCCATCCGTGGCCTGGATCAGGCTCGCCTGGATCACCGGGGTGATGGAGAACAGGGCCACCGCCGCCAACAGGATGGCGAAGGCCACCAGCCCCATGCTGGGCCAGCCGCTGGGCAGGGCGTGGTGGGTGGCGGCGAAGTGCACGGCCATGGCGGTCGCCTGGATGATGAAGCCCTGCAGGATCCAGCCGCGGCCAAGGCCCCGGTCGGCGGCGCGGGCGCCCAGGGACAGCCCGATCAGGGAGCCGAAGCCGATCATCGACTGGAAGGCGCTGACACCCGCCCCGGTGACGCCCGCGCCCACCCGCACGATGGGGGCGATGTAGAGGTTCAGCGTCATGTTGGCGGCGAAGGTCAGGAAGGTGGTCAGATAGAAGGGCCAGATGCCCTTCAGGTCCAGGCTGCCGGCCGGACGCGGCGGCGGGGCCGGGACCGAGGGCAGGAAGAAGATCACCGCGATCAGCGGGATCGCCGACAACAGGGCGGCGAACAGGAAGGTGGCCCGCCATCCGAAGGCCGCGCCGATGATGCTGCCCAGCGGAATCCCCACCACGAAGGCCAGGGTCATGCCGCCCGCGACCATGGCCACGGCCGAGCCCCGGCGCTCCGGCGGCGCGAGGGTGGCGGCGGCGACGCTGGCCGCCGGGCCGGACATGGCGCCGGCCAGCCCCGCCAGGGCGCGCAGCACCAGGAGCACGCCGAAATTGGGGGTCAGGGCGCAGGCGATGTGCAGGATGAGGCCGGTGGAGAGGCCCGCGATCACCATGATCTTGCGATCGACCTGCCCGAACCTCCAGGCCGCCAGCGGGCCGAGAAGGGCCGAGGTCAGGACGAAGGCGGTCTGAAGCTGGCCGGCCACAGCTGTGGTCACGCCCAGGTCGGCGGCCATCTGCTCCAGCATGCCGGCGAAGATGAAGGCGCCTGATCCGAAGGCGAAGGTGACCAGGGTCAGGACGTAGATGCGCGGGTTCATGAGCCCAAGCCTAGCCGTCCCGGCCGCCATCGCCAGATAATTTAGTCACGGACCGTGCCAGTATTTCTGGCAGCCAGGCGTCGCCAGGGTGTCAGCACCTCATAGATCGGCGCGCTGGTCGGCCCGTCCCGCGTGACCTCGATCAGCTGGCGGCGATCCCTCAGGTGGCGGACGGCGTTCTGGATCGAGGACTTCGACAGACCGGTCTCCGCGGCCAGGGTCGACAGGCTGGCGGCGTGTCGGCGCAGGCCGCCCTCCGTCCGCGCCCAGAGCCACAGATAGAGCAGATAGGCGGACGGGGCGTGGTCATGCCCCACCAGGTCGCGCATCAGCACGTCGAGGACGTAGGCGTCGATCCGGACGGTCTCTGTCATAGCGGTTGCTATAGTTTTTATCGGACGCCTTGTCTTGCGGCACGCGGATTGGCTGCATGGGGTCAGACCAAGGAGCGCCCATGATCACCCACCTCAAGTTCGCCACAGTGCCGTCGAGCGACCAGGATCGGGCGCTCGCGTTCTGGACGGAGAAGATCGGCTTCCGGGTGATCACGGACCAGCCCCTGGGCGACCAGCGCTGGATCGAGTTGGCGATCCACAACAGTCAGACCGGCCTGGTGCTGTTCACCCAGCCGGGCCATGAGGACCGGATCGGCGGGCGGTTCAACGGCTCTCTCGCCTGCGACGACGTGGAAGCGACCTATCGGCAGCTCTCGGCGCGCGGGGTGGAATTCGTTGGTCCCCCGGACAAGCAGCCCTGGGGGACCTTCGCGATCTTCAAGGACCCGGACGGCAACGAGTTCGTGCTCGGGTCCCGCTAGGGCCTCAGGCCGCCATCTGGCTGCGGACCTTGGCGCGCAGCACGTCGATGGGGGCCAGGCCCTTGTCGGACTTGAAGTGCCAGTAGGTCCAGCCGTTGCAGGCCGGGGCCGACTGGACCATGGCGCCGACCTTGTGGATCGAGCCGGCCATCTCGCCGATCACCAGGCTGCCGTCAGCGCGCACGCGGGCCGCGCGCTCGCCCTTGGGGCAATAGAGGGTGTCGCCCGGACGCAGCAGGCCGGCCTCGACGATCTGGCCGAAGGGCACGCGCGGCTCGGCGCGCTTGGAGCCCATGACGTCCAGGTCTTCCGGCGAGATCGGCACGACCTTGGCGATCCGCTCCTTGGCGAGCTTGGCGTAGCCCGGATCGCGCTCCAGACCGATATAGCGACGGCCCAGGCGGCGGGCGGCGGCGCCCGTGGTCCCGGTGCCGAAGAAGGGATCGAGGATGATGTCGCCCGGCTTGGTGGAAGCCAGGATCACCCGGTGCAGCAGGGCCTCGGGCTTCTGGGTCGGATGCGCCTTGGCGCCCGTCTCGTCCTTCAGGCGCTCTTCACCGGTGCAGAGCGGCAGCGTCCAGTCCGAGCGCATCTGCAGCTCGTCATTGGCCATCTTCATGGCGTCGTAGTTGAAGGTGTAGCGGCGCGCGCCACGGCTCTTGGAGGCCCAGATCAGGGTCTCGTGAGCATTGGTGAACCGGGTGCCCTTGAAGTTCGGCATCGGGTTGGACTTGCGCCAGATGATGTCGTTCAGGACCCAGAAGCCGGCGTCCTGCAGGGCGGTGCCGACCCGGAAGATGTTGTGATAGCTGCCGATCACCCAGATCGCGCCGTCGTCCTTCAGGACGCGGCGGCACTCGGCCAGCCAGGCGCGGGTGAACTTGTCATAGGCCTCGAAGCTCTCGAACTGATCCCACTCGTCATCGACCGCGTCGACCTTGGAGTTGTCGGGACGCAGCAGGTCGCCGCCGAGCTGCAGATTGTACGGCGGGTCCGCGAAGACCAGGTCGACCGACCGGTCTGGCAGCTTGCGCAGCGACTCGATGCAGTCGCCCAGAATGATGGTGTCGGGGGTAACGCCCATGTCCGCCTCACGAAGACCAGACCGGAATCCTGAATCTTCGTGGTGAAGCAGTGGTGAGCAAACGTGGTTAATCCGGGAAAGGATTCATTCTTTCCATGCGACCGATGCGCCGTGGGGGTGAACCTCGGCCAGGATCCGGGTCTCGCCGCCGGGCCAGAGGGTCAGGCGGACCTCCATGATGGTCAGGTTCTCGGGCGACGGCTCCATGCGCAGCCAGGCGAAGGGGGCCTGCGCCGTGGCGCGGGCGCCCAGGGCCTGGAGGGTGCGGGTCAGGGCCGCCTGGCTCTCCGGCGGCATGTATTGCCAGAAGACTGAGTGATAGGCGCAGGTCACCGCGCCGACCCGCGGCGCGGCCCGGGCGGAGGTCCAGGCGACGGCGTCGGCGGTCTCCACCTCGACCTTCAGCTCCAAGGCTAACCCAATGGCGGCGCGGATGCGGGCGAGCCTTTCGATCTGGTCCGGCCAGACATAGGCGAGCAGGCGGCGGCGCTCGGCCGGATCGCTGAGGGCGATAGGCCGGCGGTCGCAGGCGGCGCGTTCGATGACCTGAACCTGGGCGTCGACCGGCGGCGCGGGGCCTGTCCAGTCGGTGTCGAGCCGCACGCTCGCCGCCGCATCGCCCCACTGCGCCTCGCCGAAGTCATAGTGGAAGCGATCCCAGTTCAGGTTCAGTCCGGCGCTGGCCGCGATCTCGAAGGCGCGGATCGGCAAACCGGTCTCGCGGGCGATGGTGAGAAAGCCCGGCGCCAGGCAGATGGCGCGCCGGACCTCGTTGGTCTGGGGCTCGTGGCCCAGGAAGTCCGCCAGCCGGTCGCGATGCTCCACCATCGCCGCCCGCGCCGCGGTCCAGGCGGCGACGGGATCGCCGGCCCGCCCGGCGCTCGGATAGGCCGCCGCCAGGGCGGGCGCGGCGCCCTCCAGCACCAGATCGTGCAGGCCGCCCACCAGGCGCAGGGCGACGGCGTCGTCGAAGGCCTTCTTCAGGTCTGACGTGGACCAGGGCGCCAGCAGGTCGGCGACCGGCCCGCCGGCCTCGAGATCGTGAGCCGCTGCCGTGAGCAGGGCGCTGTTGAACGGCGAGCCGAGCTTCTCGCAGGCCTTGGCCTGGAGATGCAGATTGCGGACGAGGTCGGGATTGGCGGTCATGGGGCCAAAACGCGCCCAGCCCCCAGCCGGGTCAATCTTGATTCAGCAGATCAATTTGCGCCGCGCCGCCCTCCAGCGCCGCGCGGATCGGCGCCCAGCCCTGGCGGTGGATAGGGCAGGGGCCGAGGGTGCGCAGGGCCTCCACATGGATCGGGGCGTGATAGCCCTTGTGGCCGGCGAAGCCGTAGCCAGGATAGAGGCTGTCGGCCTCGACCATCAGCCGGTCCCGCGCCGTCTTGGCTAGGATGGAGGCCGCGGCGATCGAGGCGCTGATGGTGTCGCCCTTGACCACCGTGCGGATCGGACACGGCAGGTCGAAGCGGTAGTTGCCGTCCACCAGGGCGAAGGCGGCGGGGATGGCCAGGGCCTCCACCGCTCGGCGCATGGCCAGGCCCGTGGCCCGCAGGATGTTGAGCTCGGCGATCTCCTCGACGCTGCCGAAGGCGACGCCCCAGGCGATGGCGACCTCCTTGATCTCGATTTCCAGGACGTTGCGGGCCTTGGCGCTGAGCTTCTTGGAATCGTTCAGGCCAACGGGGATACGCGCCGGATCCAGGATCACCGCCGCAGCTGAGACCGGTCCGGCCCATGGGCCACGCCCGGCCTCGTCCACCCCGCAGACCGGGCCGGGATGTTCCAGCTCCAGCTCGTAGTGCGGCATCAGGCGCTCATCCGCCGGATCGGCTCATGCCGATGGCAGGTGACCAGGTGGTCGTTCACGAAGCCGGTGGCCTGCATGAAGGCGTAGACGATCACCGGGCCCACGAACTTGAAGCCCTTGGCCTTCAGACCCTTGGACATGGCCTCGGCCACATTGGTCTGGGCCGGGACCTGGGAGATCTCGGTCCAGCGGTTCTGGATCACCCGGCCGTTGGTGTAGCTCCACAGGAACTGGCTGAAGTCCTCGCCCTTATCGCGCATGTCGCAATAGATTCGGGCGCTCTGGATGGCGGCGTCGATCTTGGCGTTGGAGCGGACGATGCCGGCGTCGGCCATCAGCCTGGCGCGGTCGGTCTCGTCGAAGCGGGCGACCTTCTCCGGATCGAAGTCGGCGAAGGCGGCGCGGAAGGCGTCGCGCTTGCGCAGGATGGTGATCCAGGCCAGGCCCGCCTGGAACCCGTCGAGCACCAGCTTCTCCCACAGGGCGCGGGAATCGTATTCCGGCACGCCCCATTCCGTGTCGTGATAGGCCTCATAGAGGGCGTCGCCCTGCATGCCGCGCCAGGCGCATCGAGTCGGCTCTGTGCTCATGGGCCTGTTGTCGCGCGAGGCGGGGGCGCTGGGCAAGACGGGAGGAGAACAAATGGGGTTCGAGGGCTTCGCGCTCAGCCGTGTCGATGTGGGCGAGGCGACGCTTAGGGTGCGCCATGGGGGCTCCGGCCCGCCGCTCCTGTTGCTGCACGGCTATCCTGAGACCCACATGATGTGGGGCAAGATCGCCGGCGATCTGGCGCGCGACTTCACGGTCATCGCCCCGGACCTGCGCGGCTATGGCGAGAGCACCGGGCCGGCGGCCACCAAGGACCACGAGACCTATTCCAAGCGCGCCATGGCCCGCGACGCTGTCGCCCTGATGCGCCATTTCGGCCATGAGCGGTTCATGCTGGCGGCCCACGACCGCGGCGGCCGGGTGGGTTATCGCCTGGCGCTGGATCATCCGGGCGTGCTGCAGAAGCTGTCGATCCTGGACATCATTCCCACGGCGGATGTCTGGAAGCGTGCGAACAAGGCCTTTGCGCTGGGCTACTGGCACTGGTCGTTCCTGGCCCAGCCGGCGCCGTTCCCAGAGACCGCCATCGCCGGCAACGCCGAATGGTTCCTGTTCGAGGGCATGATGCGCGGCCAGACCCCGCCCTTCGCCGACGACGCCTTTGAGGACTACAAGGCCGCCGCCCGCCGGCCCTCGGTGATCCACGCCATGTGCGAGGATTATCGCGCCGGCGCCTCCTATGACGTCGCCGCCGATGAGGCCGACCGGGGCAAGAAGAAGATCGACTGCCCGGTCCAGATCCTTTGGGGCGGCAAGGGCGCGCTCGGCGCCTGGTACGACGTCCTGGGCCTGTGGCGGGAGTGGGCCGATGACGTCACCGGCCAGGCCATCGACTGCGGCCACTTCATCCCGGAGGAGAAGCCGGTGGAAACCCTGGCGGCCTTGAGAGCCTTCTTCCTGGGATAGGTCGCCCTTGTCCGGACATGATTTCCGTGTCCAGCAGGCGCGAATTGAGCTGAACTGAGATCATGACCGAGCCCCGGCCCCCAAAGAAGAGCGAGAGCCTCGAGATCCGGATCCCCTATCCGACCAAGCAGGCGTTCATGGAGCGCTGCCGGGAGGAGGGGGTTTCGGCCAGTGAGGTGCTGCGCGGCCTGATCGAGACTCGCCTCCAGCCGGCGCCGCGTCGGCGGTTGAAGTGGGCGGCGGCGGCCCTGATCGGCCTGGCCCTGGGCGCGGTGGCCGCGCCCTCCCTCGCCCTGGCCTCCAAGGGGCTAGGCGGCGAGGCTGAAGCCCGCCGCACCTTCCAACGCCTGGACGCCGACCGTGATGGGGCGCTGAGCTATTCGGAGTACCGGGCGGGCAGATAACTCCCCTCCTCCCCTTGTGGGAGAAGGTGGCCTGGCGGAGCCAGGTCGGATGAGGGATTTCTAAGAGTCAGATGCCGAAGCAGGCGACGGACAGGGTGATCGACCCCTCATCCGTCGTCCTTCGGACGCCACCTTCTCCCACAAGGGGAGAAGGACACCCTCAACACATCAGTGGATCCCCTTGAAGGTCCGGCCCCAGTTCAGGTTCAGCCAGGTCCAGGGCTTGAAGAACGACGCGCCTTCCTTCCAGGAGATCAACACGACGCGCGCCTTGCCGACGATGTTCTCGGCCGGGACATAGCCGACGCCGATCTCTTCGGGCCAACGGCTGTCGAGGGAGTTGTCGCGGTTGTCGCCCATCATGAAGTAGTGGCCTTCGGGCACGACATAGGTGTCGGTGTCGTCGCCGTCGTGGTCGGTGGCGCGGTCATAGGTGATGTAGCGCGAGCCGTCGGGCTTGGTCTCGGCCACCTGCATGACGGTCACGTCCGGCGAGTCCAGGTCCTGGGTCAGGCCCAGCGCCTGGCGCGGGATGGCCTTGTCATTGACGAAGACGTTGCCGCCCTGGACCCTGATGCGGTCGCCGGGCAGGCCGATCACCCGCTTGATATAGGTGATGGCGATGTTGCGAGGCAGCTGGAACACCACCACGTCGCCGCGCTGCGGCCCCTTGCCCCCGATGCGGCCCTTGAACAGCGGCGGGTTGAACGGGAAAGAGCAGCGGCTGTAGCCATAGTCCCACTTGGAGACGACGATGTAGTCGCCGGTCTTGACGATCGGCTCCATCGACGACGACGGGATCGTAAAGGGCTGGAACAGCAGCACGCGCAGCACGAGCGCGATGGCCAGGGCGTAGCCCACCGTACGGGCGATCTCGATGATCTCTTCGGTGGCGTTCTGCGGAGCGGGCGTCTCGGTCATGATCTCGCTGTGATCTGCGGACCGTCTGGATGCAACAACAACCTTGTCCGGACAGCCGTCAGAGGCCCGTCCAGACAGGGGTCTCGACCCGGATCGGGCGGCCGTCGGCGGTGAGTTGGCCCTCCATGCGGTCCAGGCGGATGAAGGCGATGGCGCGGCCGTCCGCGCCCGACAGCACCTCGCCGGCCCGCAGGTCGCCGTTCAGGATCTCAGTCCCCGGCGCGGGCGCGGGGCCGTCGAAGGCGATGGGCAGCATGCGGGTCTTGATCGTTCCGCGCCGCTTCATGCGCGAGGTGGTCTCCTGGCCGACGAAGCAGCCCTTCTTGAAGTCGATCCCGTTCAAGAGGTCGAAATTCGCCTCGATAGGATAGGTCTTGTCACTGCCCCAGTCGGCCGGGCCGGGCACGCCCAGGCGCAGCTTCTGGGTCTCGCGCTGGGCTTCATCGGCGAGCACCGCGCCGGGCGGGATTTCGGCGCCATAGCCGCGCCAGCCCAGGTCGGCCAGGCGCGGGTCCGCCGTCCAGAAGCCCTCGGCGGGCCTAGCCGGGACCTCGTCGCCGAACAGGATCGAAACCGGCGTCTCATCCGCCTCGATTTTCACCTTGGCCCGCAGGCGATAGATCATCAGCCGTTGCATGAGAGCGGGGCGATGCTCGGCTTCCACGTCCAGCCAGGCGCCGGCCTCGCCGCGGTCCACCACGAAAAGGTCGTAGAGCAGGCGTCCTTGCGGGGTCAGCAGGGCGCCGAACCTGGCCTCGCCGGGGGCCAGGGTCTCGACGTCCTGGGTGATCAGGCCCTGCAGGAAGCTGCGCCAGTCCTCGCCGGACAGGGCGATCAGGGCGCGGGATTTCAAGGGGGCGTAGATCGCGGACATGCTGACGCAGGTAAGGGGAGAGTCGGTGGAGCGCCAGCCCCCAGCCCGCTATAAGGGGCCGATGACCCGCGGGACCTTCCCGATTCTGTTCATCACCGCCACGCGGATCGGCGACGCCGTGCTGTCGTCAGGCCTGATCAAGCGCCTGGCGGACGAGATCCCGAGCGCGCGCTTCACGATCGTGGCCGGCCCCGCCGCCGCGCCCCTGTTCCTGGACGTTCCCGCCCTCGACGAGATCATCGTCTTTGAGAAGTCCAAGGATGGCGGCCACTGGTTCCGCCTGTGGCGCCAGGTGCGCCGGACTTCCTGGGGCCTGGTGGTCGACCTGCGCGGCTCGGCCATCACTCAGTTTCTGAAGAAGAAGCGCCGGGCGGTCTATCGCCGCCAGCCGGGGGAGCCGGTGCACAAGGTGATCGAGGCCGCTCGCGTGCTGCGCATCGAGGACGAGCCAGCCGGTCCATACCTCTATACCTCGGCCGAGACCGAGATGGCGGCCGCAGACCTGACGGCCGGCGAGGGGCCGATCCTGGCGCTCGCGCCCAACGCCAACTGGGTGGGCAAGACCTGGCCGGTGGAACGCTTCGCCCAGGCCGCAATCCAGCTTCTGGGCGAGGGCGGTCCTTTGCAGGGCGCGCGGCTGATGGTGCTGGGCGGTCCGGACGATGCGACCGCGGCCCAGGCCCTGCGCCATGTGGTGCCGAAGGACCGCTATATCGACCTGGTGGGCAAGGTGGACCTGCTCACCTCCTATGCCTGTCTGAAGCACGCGACCCTGTTCATCGGCAACGATTCCGGCCTGATGCACCTGGCGGCGGCGGCGGGCGCGCCGACCGTGGGCCTGTTCGGGCCGTCGGACGACCGGCTCTATGGGCCGTGGGGGGCGAAGACCAAGGTGGTGCGGGGACCGCGAACCTTCGAGCAAATCCTTGCGGTCGACCCTGGTTTCCAGCAAGCGGTCTGCCACATGATGGATCTGCCGGTCGACACGGTGGTCGCGGCGGCGAGGGACCTTTTGGCCGATGTCTGAGACCTATGACCTGATCGTTCGCGGCGGCGAGGTGGTGAACCACGCCGGGCGCGGCTTCGCCGACGTGGGCGTGCGCTGCGGCAAGATCGCCGCCATCGGCGACCTGTCTCAGGCCTCCGCCGACGAGGTGTTCGACGCCAAGGGCCTGACCGTCCTGCCCGGCGTCATCGACAGCCAGGTCCACTTCCGCGAGCCGGGCCTGGAGTGGAAGGAAGACCTGGAGACCGGCAGCCGCGGGGCGGTGCTGGGCGGGGTCGTGGCCGTGTTCGAGATGCCGAACACCGAGCCGACCACCACGGACCCGGACACCCTGGCCGACAAGCTCAGCCGCGGCCGTCACCGCATGCACTGCGACCACGCCTTCTATGTGGGCGGCACGCATGAGAACGCGGCCTTCCTGGGCGAGCTGGAGCGCCTGCCCGGCTGCTGCGGGATCAAGGTGTTCATGGGCGCCTCCACCGGTTCGCTGCTGGTGCAGGATGACGAGGGCGTCGAGCAGGTGCTGCGCCACGTCCAGCGCCGCGCGGCGTTCCACTCCGAGGACGAGTACCGTCTGGCCGAGCGCCGGGCCCTGGCCCGCACCGGCGACTGGACAAGCCACGAGGAAGTCCGCGACGCCCAGTCGGCGATCCAGTCCACCGAGCGGCTGGTGCGGATCGCCAAGGGCCTGGGCAAGCGCATCCACGTCCTGCACGTGACCACCGAGCAGGAGGTCGCCTTCCTGGCCCGTCACAAGGACGTGGCCAGCGTCGAGTTCACGCCCCAGCACCTGACCCTGACCGCGCCGGAGGCCTATGAGCGGCTGAAGGGCTTTGCCCAGATGAACCCGCCGATCCGGGGCAAGGCGCACCAGGACGCCCTGTGGCGCGGCATCGCGCTGGGCGTCGCCGACGTGCTGGGCTCGGACCACGCGCCGCACACCCGCGAGGAAAAGGCCCGGCCCTATCCGGCCTCGCCCTCGGGCATGCCGGGGGTGCAGACCCTGGTGCCGCTGATGCTGACCCACGTGGCCGAGGGACGCCTGACCCTGGAGCGCTTCGTCGACATGACCAGCCACGGGGTGAACCGGGTGTTCGGCCTGGCGGACAAGGGCCGGATGGCTGTCGGGTATGATGCTGACCTGACGGTGGTGGACCTGAAGGCGCGGCGCACCATCACCCACGAGTCCATGGCCACCCGCGCTGGCTGGACCCCCTTCGACGGCTTCGAGGCCAAGGGCTGGCCCATGGCCACCATCATCCGCGGCAAGGTCGTCATGCGCGACGACGAGATCGTCCTGCCCAGCCAAGGTGAGGCGGTCCGCTTCCAGGAAACCCTGTCGAGCTGATTTTTGCGCGAGGGCTGTCGACTCGTCGATCGGTCCTGCGTCTATCCTCGGGCGCGAGCGACGCGTCGGAGGGAAATTCCATGCAGTACATGCTCCTGATCTACGAGGACGAGGCCGCCTTCGCCGAGCCGTCCACCATGCAGACCGCGGTGGCGGCGCACATGCGCCTGGCGGCGGAGATGCGTGAAAAGGGTGTCTGGCTGGCCGGCGCCGGGCTTTGTCCCACTGAAACCGCGACGACCGTCCGCCGCAACGGTGACGCGCGAACCGTTCACGATGGCCCCTTCCCGGAGACCCGCGAGCATCTGGGCGGCTTCTACATGATCGAGGTCTCCGACCTGGACGCGGCCCTGGACTGGGCGCGGCGGGTGCCGGTCACCGACGGCGGCGGGATCGAGGTCCGCCCGCTGATCGACGAGTAGGGTGGACGCCATCCTGGACCGTGCGGTGCGCGAGGCGGGCGACCGCCTGCGCGCCGCCCTGGCGGCCAGGTTCCGGGACTTTGACCTGGCCGAGGAGGCCCTGGCGCTGGCCTGCCAGGCGGCGGTGGAGACCTGGGGCCGGGACGGGGCGCCGCGGGACCCGGCCGCCTGGCTCTATGCGGCGGCCCGGCGCCGGGGACTGGACCTCATTCGCCGCGCGCGGACCCGCAACGCCTATCGGCCCGATCCGCCGGAGCCTGTCGCCACGCCGGAAGAGGTGGTGATCGCGGCCTTCGAACCTATTCCCGACGAGCGGCTGCGGTTGATCTTCGCCTGCTGCCATCCGGCCCTGGCGGTGGAGGCGCGGATCGCCTTGACGCTCAAGGTGATCTGCGGTCTGTCCACGGAGCGGCTGGCCCGCGCCTTTCTGGTGTCGGAGACCGCCATGCTGCAGCGGATCACCCGGGCCAAGGCCAAGATCCGCGACGCTCGCATTCCCTTCGAGGTTCCAGGGCCTGAGGCCTGGGGCGAGCGGCTGGAGGCCGTGCTGGCGGCGCTCGAGATCGCCTACGCCCAGGCCTATGAGGACGCGGCCGGCGCCAGCGACGCCGCGGGCCTCGCCGAGGAGACGCTTCGCCTGTCCGGGGTGCTCGTCACGCTATTGCCGGACGAGCCCGAGGTGCTGGGGCTCGCCGCCCTGATCCGGCTGGCCGAGGCGCGCCGGCCTGCGCGGCTGGACGCTGACGGCGTCATGATCCCCCTGACGGAGCAGGACCCGGCGCTCTGGCGGGCGGACAAGATCGCCGAAGCCGCCCAGGTCCTGAATGCCGCCGCATCCCTGGGTCGAACGGGACCCTATCAGCTGCTGGCGGCGATCCATGGGGCGCACGCGACGCGCCGCGAGACGGGCGTGACGCCCTGGGCGGATATCGCGGCGCTCTATGAGGCCCTGATGATGCTGCGCCCCTCGCCGGTGGTCGCACTGAACCAGGCCGTGGCCCTGGGCGAAGCGCAGGGCGCGGCGGTCGGGCTTCAGGCCCTGGAGCGTCTGGAAGGCTTGGAAGGGTTTGCGCCCTGGCACGCGGCGCGGGGCCATCTGTTGGCCGAACTGGGCCGGGCGCCCGAGGCGGTGGCGGCCCTTGCGGCGGCGCTTGAGCTGATCGAGACGCCCGCCGAGCGCAGGTTCCTGGAGCGCCGGCGCGCGGCGCTCCAGGCCTGAAGGCTTACTTCTTTTCGAAGGGGGCGCTGATGGTCAGGTCGACGTCGTCGCCGATCAGCGGGACATAGGTCTTCACGCCGTAGTCCGAACGCTTCAGGGCGCCCTTGGCGTCGAAGCCGATGGTGAAGGCCTTGGACAGCGGGTTCACGCCCGAGGCCTTGAAGCTGACGTCCAGGGTCACCGGCTTGGTCACGCCGTGGAAGGTCAGGTCGCCGGTCACCTTGGCGGTGTTGGGCGAGGTCTGGGCCACCGAGGTCGACTTGAAGGTGATGGTCGGGAACTTCTCGGCGTCGAACCAGGCGGCGCTCTTCAGTTCGCCGTCGAGCTTGGCGTTGGTGGTGGTGACGCTGGCGACCGGGATGGAGACGTCGAGCTTGGCGGCGGCGACGTTCTTGGGGTCGATGGTCAGGCTGCCGGTGGCGCCGGAGAAGTCGCCGTACCAGGTCGAGAAGCCCATGTGCGAGACCGAGAACACCACGCGGGCGTGGCTGGTCTCCAGCGCATAGGTCCCGGCCTGGACCGAGGTCGGGTCGGCGGACGCCTGGGCCAGGGCCGGGCCCGCGACGAACAGGGAAGCGGCGGCGAAGGCGGCCGGGGCGAAGTACTTGGTCATGTTGCGTCCTCTTTGGATGTGACCGGGGTGAGGGGGCTCACCCGAACTGGAAAGCGGAAAGGGCCTTGCCCATCAGGTGATCGGCATAGGTGCGGCGGCCGGCGTCGGCCCCCGCCGCGCCGGCGGCGACCATCAGCGGCAGGAGGTGTTCCTCCCTGGGGTGGGCGGCGCGGGCGCCGGGGGCCTCAGCCCAGCGCGAGAGCTGGGCGTCTCGCACTTGGGGATCGGACGCGGTCGCCGCCAGGGTCAGCCACGCGTCGAAGGCCTCGGAGGCCTCGTCATCGCGGCCGCCGAACAGGGTGCGTAGGTTGTGGAAGCTCATCCCCGAGCCGATGATCAGCACGCCTTCGTCCCGCAGGGGCTCCAAAGCCTTGCCGATGGCCAGGTGCTGGGCGGGGTCGAGGTCCTGCTGCAGGGACAGCTGCAGGATCGGAATGTCGGCCTCGGGGAAGGCCAGCATCAGGGGCACGAAGACCCCGTGGTCATAGCCACGGTCATCGTCGAGGTCGCTGTCGAAGCCCGCCGCCTTCAAGAGGGCCTGAACCCTCGGCGCCAGCTCCGGCGCGCCCGGCGCCGGATAGGTCAGCCGGTAGGTGTGCTCGGGGAAGCCGTAATAGTCGTACAGCATGCCTGGCCGGGCCATGACGTTCAGGGTCGGCCGGGGCGTCTCCCAGTGGGCCGAGATCACCAGCAGGGCTTTGGGCCGGACGCCGACATCGTCGGTGAGGCCGCGCAGATAGGCCGCCATCTTGTCCCACAGCTGCGGGTGCTGGGGCGGCGGGGCCATGAAGAAGCAGGGGCCGCCGCCGTGCGGAATGTAGAGGGTGGGCAGACGTTCGCTCATGCCCGGAGAGATAGGGCTCGCCAATCATCAATGAAACTGGGATAAATTAGATCATCTCCATCAAAGGAAATGATGATTTGGAGGCGCTCAACCTCGTCCAGCTCGAGACCTTCGTGGCGGTCGCTGAGGCCGGCAGTTTCTCGGCCGCCGCCCGGACGCTTGGCCGCGCTCAATCGGCGGTGAGCTATCAGATCCAGGGGCTGGAGGCCCAGGCCGGGGTGGAGCTGTTCGACCGCACGGCCTATCGCCCCGTGCTGAGTGAGGCGGGCCGCGCCCTGCTCGCACGAGCCCGCCGGATCCTGGAGGACGTGGAAGGCTTCCGCTCCGAGGCGCGCGGCATGGCCGGCGGGCTGGAGCCGGAATTGTCGCTGGTGATCGAGGCGATGTTCCCGATGAACCGGCTGCTGGGCGCTTTGACTGATTTCCAGGCCGCATTCCCGACCGTGCGCACTCGCGTGCGGGTCGAGACCCTGGGCGCCGCCGCCGAGGTGCTGCTGGACGACGGCGCCGACCTGGGTCTGATCATCACCTTCGCCGACCGCCAGGAGGAGCTCGACACGATGGAGCTGACCGAGGTGGAGTTGGTCGCGGTGGCGGCGCCGGCTCATCCCCTGGCCCGCGAGGCCGCGCCCCTGACCGAGGACCAGATGCGCGAGCACCTGCAGCTGGTGCTCAGCGACCGCTCGAGCCTGACCCGCGGCCAGGACCGCGGGGTGATCGGCCTGCGCACCTGGCGGCTGGCGGATCTGGGGGCCAAGCACGCCATGCTGCTGGCGGGCCTGGGCTGGGGCAGCATGCCCCGCCATATGGTGCTGGATGACCTGGCCGAGGGCCGGCTGGTGGAGTTGAAGCCCGTGCGCTGGGGCGGCATGACCGCCATGCCGCGGCTGCCCGTCGCCCTGGCCCGGCGCAAGACCCATACGCTGGGTCCGGCCGGCCGCTGGCTGCAGGCCCGGCTGCTTGAGGACTGCCCCGGCCAGACGGTCTCGGGCAAAGTCTCCTTGGCTTCGTCCGCATCGGGCGGCTAAGCCTTCGTCCATGGACGCTGATCTTCGCCCCGCCGCCACCGCCGACTGGATGTCCGCTCCGTTCCGTGACGCGCGCTATGCGCCGCGCCGTCTGGATGTCGAGCGTCGCGCCGACGGCGTGATGATCCTGACCAATACGACCCCGGTCACCGGGGCCTTCGCCACCGTCGCCGAGCCCATGCTCCATTGGGCCAAGGCCGCGCCCAGCCGTATCTGGCTGGCCGAGCGGTCCGGCGAAGGCTGGCGGGAACTGGCCTATGCCGAGGCGCAGGAACAGGTGGCGGCCCTGGCCGGCGGCCTGCGGGGCCTGGGCGTGGTGGGCGAGCGGCCCCTGCTGATCCTGGCCCGTAACGGCGTCGACCATGCGCTGATCAAGTACGCGGCCATGAGCCAGGGCATGCCCGTCGCGCCGGTCTCGCCGCAGTATGGCCTGCCGGGCGCCAACCTGGCCCGGCTGCAGCACGCCTGCGAAGCCCTGAACCCGGCCGCCGTCTATACCGAGGACGCCGCGTTGTTCGGCGAGGCGCTGGCCGCGCCCTTCCTGGCCGGCCTGCCGGTGATCGCCTCCAAGGCCGCGCGGCCCGGCGACATCGATTTCGCCGACCTGCTGCGGGCCGCGCCCGCCGCGGCCACGGCCCAGCCGGACGACCACGCCAAGTACTTGCTGACCTCGGGCTCCACCGGGCGGCCCAAGGCGGTGATCTGCCGTCACCGCAACATGGCGGTGAACGCGGCCCAGGTGGCCTCCTGCTTCGATGATCCGGAGCCGCCGGTGATCGTCAACGCCGCGCCCTGGAGCCACAGCCTGGGCGCCAACGCCATCCTGCACATGTCCACCCACCGGGGCGGCACGGTCTATATCGACGCCGGCCAGCCGGTGGCGGGGCGCTTTGGCGAGACCGTGCGGAACCTCAAGGAGGTCTCGCCGACCTATCACAACATGGTCCCGGCCGGCTGGATGCTGTTCGCCGGCGAGCTGGAGCGTGACCCGGACCTCGCGCGGACCTTCTTCGCCCGGGTGCGCGCCCTGCAGTACGGCGGCGCGGCGCTCAGCCAGGAGTTCTGCGACCGGATCCAGGCCGTGGCGGTGCGTACGGTGGGCGAGAAGATCAGCTTTGGCTCCGGCTATGGCGCCACCGAGACCGGGCCGACCGCGGCCAATGTCCACTGGCACAACACCCAGATGGGCCTGATGGGCCTGCCCCTGCCGGGCACCTCGGTGAAGCTGGCGCCGGAGGGCGACAAGCTGGAGTTCCGGGTCAAGGGGCCTCAGGTCACCTCGGGCTATCTGGGCCTGCCCGAACTGTCGGCGGCGAGCTTTGACGAGGACGGCTTCTACCGGCTGGGCGACGCGGCCCGGTTCATCGACCGCCAGGACCCCAGCCAAGGCCTGGCCTTCGACGGCCGGCTATCGGAGAACTTCAAGCTGGCCAGCGGCACCTTTGTTACCGTCGGTGAGCTGCGCATCCGGGCCGTGGGCGCCGTGGGCGACGCGGTCACCGACGCGGTGGTCTGCGGCGAGGGGCGCGAGAACGTCGGCCTGCTGTTCTATCCGAAGCCTGGGATGACGCCCGAGGCCGCTGCGAGCGCCGTGCGGGCCGGGATCGAACAGCTGAACGCCACCGCCAAGGGCTCCGGCGGGCGGGTGGCCCGGGCGCTGGTGCTGGACAGCGCGCCGGACGCCAACGCCGGCGAGATCACTGACAAGGGCTATATCGCACAGGCGCTCGCCCGCACCCTGCGCGCCGAGGCGGTGGAGCGGTTGTTCGCCGAGCCGGCCCCGGCCAGGGTGCTGGTTTTTTAAGACGGATCAAGGACGCCGCCCGCCCGTCCGTGGCAGACGGCCTACAACACACAAGACTGTTCCCCGGGAGAGGACCGCACATGAACGGCGCTGACGCCCTGATCGAAACCCTCGTCGCCAACGGCGTCACCGCCTGTTTCGCCAATCCCGGCACCAGCGAGATGCAGTTCGTGAGCGCCCTGGACCGCCAGCCGAAGATGCGGCCGGTCCTGTGCCTGTTCGAGGGCGTGGCCACCGGCGCCGCCGACGGCTATGGCCGCATGGCCGATGCGCCGGCCTGCACCCTGCTGCACCTGGGGCCGGGCTACGGCAACGGCCTGGCCAACCTGCACAACGCCCGGCGCGCCTATACCCCGATCATCAATGTGGTCGGCGATCACGCCACCTATCACCGCCAGTACGACGCCCCGCTGAACTCCGACATCCCGACCATCGTCTCGCCGAACTCGGTGTGGGTGAAGTCGGCGGATCGCCCTGAGGATGTCGCGGCCATCGCCGCCGAGGCGATCACCGCCAGCTATGGCCCGCCCGGCGGCCCGGTCAGCCTGATCCTGCCGGCTGACGCGGCCTGGGGCGAGACCAAGGTCGAAACCGTGGCCGCCCATCGTCCGGACCGGGCGGCGCCCGCGGGTGACGTGGTCGACGCCGTCGCCAAGGCGATCAAGGCGGCCAAGAAGGTCGTCGTCCTGCTAGGCGGCCAGGGCTGTCTCGCGCCCTCGCTGGAACAGGCCTCGCGCCTGCAGGCCGCGGGCGTGCGGGTGATGGTCGACACCTTCGTCGCTCGCCAGCCGCGCGGCGCCGGCGTCTTCGCGCCGGACCGCATGCAGTACTTCGGCGAGGCGGCCCTGGCCGATCTCGCGGGCGTGGACCTGATGGTCTATGTCGGCACCACCATGCCGGTGGCCTTCTTCGCCTACCCGGACCGGCCCTCGGTGCTGGTCCCGGAAGGCTGCGAGACCCTGACCCTGGCGGATCGCAAGACCGACACCGTCGCCGCGCTGGCGGCCCTGGCCGAGGCGCTCGGCGCGCCGGCGTCCGGTCCGGTGCAACCGCTGAAGCGCCCCGACGCCGCGCCGAGCGGCGGGCTCACGCCCCAGGCCTGCGGTGTCTCCATCGCCCGGCACCTGCCGGAGGGCGCGATCCTCTGCGACGACTCGGTCACCTCTGGCGGCGGCGTCGCGGTGCCCTGCATGACCACGGTCCCGCATGAGGTCCTGGCCCTGACCGGCGGCGCCATCGGCATCGGCCTGCCCCTGGCCATCGGCGCGGCGGTGGCCAAGCCCGACCGCAAGGTGGTGGCCCTGTCCGGCGACGGCTCGGGCATGTACACGGTCCAGGCTCTGTGGACGATGGCGCGCGAGAACCTCGACGTAACCACGGTGGTGTTCGCCAACCACTCCTATCGCATCCTGAACATCGAGATGGGCCGGACCGGCGCCGGCAACGCCGGCCCCTCGGCCAGCAAGCTGCTGGACCTGGGCGATCCGCGGATCGACTGGGTCTCGATGGCCAAGGCCATGGGGGTCTCGGCCGTGCGCTGCGAGACCGCCGAACAGTTCGAGGCCGCCTTCGCCGACGCCATGGCCCAGCCCGGCCCGAAGTTCATCGAAGCCGCGATCTAAGCCCTCCCCCACTGAATAGGGGAGGACAAAGAAAAGGGCCCGCGGAGCGATCCGCGGGCCCTTCGTCTTTCGACAGCTTGCGTCGGCTTAGACGTTGCCGGGCAGCTTGCAGTCCTTGGTGAAGGCGCAGCCCACGACGCCGATCGCGTTGAGCGGTTCGGTCGTGTACTCGAGGACATAGCCCTTCAGGCCGTCAGAGCAGGCGACTTCCACATAGGTGGTGCCCTTGGCGGTCTTGCCGACCACGCGGTTGGCCGAGACGGTGCAGCTGTCCTTGCCGAGCTTCTTCAGGTCCGCCGTGAAGGCGCCCATGGAGTCGGCCGGCTTGGTGAAGCTGCAGCGATAGCCGGCCAGGATGGCGCGGCCGCAGTCATAGACCACCGACTTGTCGTTCGGGCCGGCGAAGACGCCGACGGCGCCGTCAGCGCGGTTGGAGCAGGCCATCTCAACCACGTCCTTGCCCGCCGGAGACGGGAACGGGGCGTACTTGGAGACCTGGCAGTCAAAGCCGGCGGCCTTGGACAGCTTGGTGTACAGGCCGGCCTGGGCGGTTTCGGCTTCACGGGCGTCGGTCAGGGTGCAGCCGCCGAGCAGCGACTGGGCCTTTTCGCAAGGATAGGTCTGGGAGACCTGCGCCTTGTCGACCTTGAAGATGTAGCCCTTGCCGTCGGTGCAAGCGGCTTCGTAGTAGCCCGAGCCGCTGGAAGACATGCCGACGAAGCGGCGATCCTTGACGGAGCAGCCGACATTGGCCGAGGCGACATAGGCGTCGATGACGGCCAGGCGCGAGGCCTTGTCCTTCAGCGTGCACTTGATGTTGCTCTCGGACGAATCGTACAGCAGGCAGTCGGTCGCGGTGGCCGAGCCGGTCACCACGGCCGGGGCGCTGGTTTGCAGCACGTAGCCGACGCCGCCTTGGCAGGCGACTTCCAGGTAGGTGTTGGTGGCGCTCTGGCCGATGCCGCGGGCGGCTTCCGGCGTGCAGGTCACGCCGGCCTTGGCCAGCAGCGGGGCGAGATCGGCCTTGGGATCGGCGTTGCCCGGCAGCATGCAGGGCAGGGCCGACGGCTTGCCGTCCGGCTGGGGCGTGTTGGCTTCGACGCAGGTGAACGCGCCGGGCTTGGCGCCGGACGGCGCCTGCAGGATGAAGCCGACACCTTGGTCGCAGTCGATTTCATAGAAGCTGGTCGAGGTCTTCGCCTTCTTGTCCTCGGACTTGCCGACGAAGCGGGCGTCCGTGACCTGGCAGCTGATGCCGGCGGCCTGGGCGATCGCCGGAGCCTCGGCCATGCCCTGCTTGCGGGCCGCCTCAGTGACATCGGGGCCCTTCTTGGGGGCCGAGTTCACGATGGCCGGGGTCAGCGCCGCGATGACCAGCGCGGCCGCCAGCCCGATTCCAATGGGCCTCATGGTGGAAAACTCTCCTGGATGGTTCCTTCGCGCGGACATAAGCGCCCGCATGCCCTATGGGTCAAGTTCGCCGTGAACGAGGGCTGAACTGAGGCGCGAAACACGGACTGCGGGTTGGCTTCCGCAGGGCTAGGTGGCGAACATTGTTCGGTTTCCGGGCGAAAGACCCGGCGGGAGGGAGAAGAACATGCGCGACGGGTTCGAAGAGGCCGCCCAGGAGCCGGGACGCACGCGGCTGCGCTACCCCTTCGAGCAGGGTCCGGGCTCCGGCGAAGCGCTGGAGGTCGCCCCGGGTGTGAAGTGGCTGCGGATGCCGCTCGGCGGGTCGCTGGCCTACATCAATGTCTGGGCCATCGACGACGGCGACGGGATCGCCATAGTCGACACCGGCATGGGCGGCTCGGCCACCCAGCAGGCCTGGCGCAAGGCTTTCGCCGGTCCCCTGGCGGGCAAGACCGTGACCCGCGTCTTTGTCACCCACATGCACCCCGACCACATCGGCATGGCCGGCTGGCTGACCCGCAAGTTCCAGTGCCGGCTATGGATCACCCGCCTGGAGTTCCTGATGTGCCGCAGTCTGGCCGCGGACACCGGCCGCGAGGCGCCGCAGGACGCCCTCGACTTCTACAAGTCCGCCGGCTGGAACGACGACCAGCTGGAGGACTACCGCGCCCGGTTCGGCGGTTTCGGTAAGGGGCTGCACGCCCTGCCGGACAGCTTCCACCGGCTGGAGGATGGCGACCGGATCCGGATCGGCGACCACGACTGGGAGATCGTGGTGGGCTCGGGCCATTCGCCGGAGCATGGCTGCCTCTATTGCCCGGATCTGAAAGTCATGATCTCCGGCGACCAGGTGCTGCCGAAGATCTCGTCCAATGTCTCGGTGTTCCCGACCGAGCCGGCGGGCGATCCGCTGACCGACTGGCTGACCTCTCTGGCTCACATCAAGACCCGCGTGCCGGACGACGTGCTGGTGCTGCCGGCGCACAATGACCCCTTCCATGGCCTGCACGCCCGCATCGATCACCTGATCGGCGGGCACGAGCGGGGCCTTGCCCGGCTTCAGAAGCTGATCGCCGAGCCCAAGCGGGCGGTGGACGTGTTTGGCGTCCTGTTCCGCCGCAAGATCGACCAGTACGTGCTGGGCATGGCCACGGGCGAGAGCCTGGCGCACCTCAACTGTCTGCTGAGCCGCGGGCTGGCGATGCGGACCACCGATGAGAACGGCGTCGACTGGTACCAGGCGAGGGCTTAAGCTTACGGCGTAAGTTCCAAGGGAGGACGCCGTGACCGACTACATCAAGACCGAGATCTCCAACGGCGTGCTCACGCTGACCATGGACCGGCCGGAGAAGAAGAACGCCATCACCCGGGCCATGTACCAGGCCATGGCCGACGGCATCCTGGCGGCCGACGCCAATCCCGAAGTGCGCTGCGTCCTGATCCAGGGCGAGGGCGACATGTTCACCGCCGGCAACGACCTGGCCGACTTCGCCGCGGTCAATGCGGGCGACGCCGCCGCGGCGGACGCCCGGCGCGAGGGCAACCCGCTGCTGGCGGCCCTGGCCATCGCCAAGACCCCGCTGGTGGCGGCGGTGAACGGCCGCGCCGTGGGCGTCGGCACCACCATGCTGCTGCATTGCGACCTGGTCTATGTGGCCGAGGACGCGCTGCTGACCACGCCCTTCGTCAACCTGGCCCTGGTGCCGGAGGCCGCCTCGTCGATCACCCTGCCGAGCCGTATCGGCCACGCCCGCGCCTTTGCGATGTTCGTGCTGGGCGAGGCCGTCGACGCCCAGAAGGCGGTGGCCTGGGGCATCGCCAACGAAGTGGTGCCGAAGGACCAGCTGCGCGCCCGCGCCCGCGCCGCCGCCGAGGCGGTCGCCAAGCGCCCGCCGGCCGCCGTGGCTATCACCAAGGCCCTGATGCGGGATCCGGAAGGGATCGCCGCCCGCATGGCCGAGGAGGGCGTCCACTTCGGCGCCCAGCTGAAATCCGCCGAGGCCCGCGAGGCCTTCGCCGCCTTCAACGAGAAGCGCGCGCCTGACTTTTCCAAGGTGAAGTGAAGATGGTCCTGATCAGCTCGCCCTACGGGGCTTTCACTGACGCCAAGGACGTGGTCGCCGATATCGACCTCGGCGGCCGCACCGCCATCGTCACCGGCGCCGCCACGGGCATCGGGATCGAGACCGCCCGGGCGCTCGCCCTGGCCGGCGCCGATGTCATGCTGGCCGTGCGCAACCTGGAAGCCGGCGAGGCCGCCGCCGCCGATATCAACGCCTCCATCGGCGACGACCGGGTGATCGTCGGCAAGCTGGACCTGTCGGACCTGGCTTCGGTGGCGGCCTTCGTCACCGCCTGGGGCGACCAGCCGCTGAACATCCTGGTCAACAACGCCGGGGTCATGGCCTGTCCGCTGGCCTACACCACCGACGGGCTGGAGATGCAGGTCGGCACCAACCACTTCGGCCACTTCCTGCTGGGCGTGGGCCTGGCGCGGGCGCTGATGAACGGCGAGGAGGAAGGGCGCACGGCCCGCGTCGTCTCCCTGTCCTCCATCGGCCACCGCCGGTCCGGCGTGAACTTTGACGACATCCACTACCGCGAGCGCGCCTACGACAAGTGGGAAGCCTACGGCCAGGCCAAGACCGCCAACGCGCTGTTCGCCGTCGGCTTCCACCGCCGGTTCGCCGACCTGGGCGTGACGGCCAATGCGGTGATGCCCGGCGGGATCATGACCCCTCTGCAGCGCCACCTGCCGCAGGAAGAGATGGTCGCCATGGGCTGGATGGACGCCGACGGCAATGTCCGCGCCGGCTTCAAGACCCCCAGCCAGGGCGCCTCGACCAGCGTCTGGGCTGCGGTCGGTCCCGAGCTGGAAGGTGTCGGCGGGCTCTATCTGGAGAACTGCGGCCAGGCCCCGCCCTTCGACAAGGCCAATCCCATGGTCGGCGTCATGCCCCACGCCCTCGATCCCGAAGCCGCTGACCGCCTGTGGGCGGTGTCCGAGGAGACAGTGGGGGTCTAGGCGCTTAGTTGCTCCCCCTCTGGGGGAGCTGCGCAAAATGCGGTGGGACCCAATCTGCGCCGTCATGGCCGGGCTTGTCCCGGCCACCCATGAACTCCGTGGCGGCGGATAGGGTGAGGCGGACCCACCATACCCTGATCTGAACTTCACGCGCGTATGGGTGGCCGGGACGAGCCCGGCCATGACGATCTGGAGGGGAGGCGTTTCGCAACGGTCCCCAGCGGAAAGGAACTAGGCTTTCCTCTTCTTCCCCTTCGCCTGCGCGCGCAGGGCGGCGTCCTGGCCCTTGGCGGCCCATTCCGCCAGCACCGAGGGGTCTTCCAGGGCGTCGAGGGGGACGGACCAGTAGCTCATCGGCTTGTCGCCGCCGAAGGGCATGAAGGGCTCGCAACCGGCGGCCTCGAAGTCGGCGCGGCTCTCGGCGTCGACCTTCATGTAGAGGGCGTCCTCAGCGATCAGGGCGAAGAACAGGCCGTGGCGGCGCAGGCCGACCCCGCCGAACATCTTCTGGTGGGTCACCCCGCCCAGGGGCTCCATCAGCTCCAGCACCATGTCCAGGAAGTCCGGCGAGACAGCCATTGTTGCGCTCCCGTGCAGCGACCCCGACAATAGCCGCATGACCGTGACCGTACGACCCGCCGTCCCCGCCGACGCCCCGCTTATCCACCAGTTCATCCTGGACCTGGCGGAGTACGAAAAGCTCGCCCACGAGGTCGAGGCGACGCAGGCCGACGTGGCCGGCCACCTGTTCGGGGCAAGCCCGCGCCTGTTCTGCGACATCGCCGAGGCGGACGGGACACCAGTGGGCTTCGCCGTCTGGTTCTACAACTACTCCACCTTCCGCGGCCGACACGGGATCTATCTGGAAGACCTGTTCGTGCGGCCGGAAGCCCGCAGCCTGGGCGCCGGCAAGGCCCTGCTTCGGCGCCTCGCCCAGCGGTGCCGCGAGGAAGGCCTGGCGCGGCTGGAATGGTCGGTGCTGAACTGGAATGCGCCGGCTATCGCCTTCTATGACAGCCTGGGCGCGGGCGCGCAGACCGAATGGACTGTCCGGCGGCTGACCGACGCCCCCCTGGAGGCCCTGGCCACATCATGAGCGCGCCGCCCAAGACGGTCCTGACCGCCAGCCCGCAGGAAGAGGCCGCGATCCGCGAGGCGGTCCGCACCGTCGATCCACTTACGCTGGGCGAGGGCCGGGTGATCGCGGGGGCGCAGCATGCGCCGGGGCTGACGAGGCTGTTGGAAGACCCGGCGGTGTCAGGGCCGATCTATGACCTGCCCCGGCCGATCACCGAGGCGAACGTCGCCATCTGGATCGCCGAATGCGCCCGGCAGCAGGCGGCTGGGGAGGGGGTGCTGATCCTCAGCCTCGATCCGCAGGGCGAGGTCGCGGGCTATTCCAAGTTCAGCGTTTGGCCTGACCGGTCTTCGGCCGAGATCGCCGGGGCGACGCGTGCGGACCTGCAGGGCCGCGGCCAGGGCGGCCCTGGCGCGGCGCGGTCCTTCGGCTGGATGTTCGAGGTGCTGGGCGTCCGACTGATCGGCCTGACCGCGGCGCTGGACAATGTCCGCTCCGCCAAGGTGATCGAGGCGGCGGGGTTCGTCTCGATGGGCGAGCGCGAGGTGGTGCGGCCGGATGGCACGGTGCGGCGGTCGTTGTACTGGGAGATGACCCGCGAGGCGTGGGAGCTGCGGCATCGGCTTTAGTTTTGCGTCCCCAGAAGGGGAGGAACTTTAGACCGAGATGTCGATGATCGCCGGGGCGGCGGCCTTGCCGTCCTGGGCGCCCTGGCGGGCCTTGGTTTCGAATTCGGAACGCATGGCTTCCTGGATGCGCCGGGTGATTTCTTCCTGGATCGAAGCTTCCGCGCTCTGGCGGTCAGTGGCGTTCATGCCGGACAGGCTGTCCTCGGTGAGGCCCCGCTCGGACATGATCTGGGCGCGGATCTTCTCCTTCAGCTTCTCCCACTTCTGCTCCTGGGCCCAGGCGTAGATCCCCTTCTTCTTCACCTCGTCCAGCATCTGCTGCTGGGCGGCCTTACGCGCCTCTGCGGCGGCCTTGGCCTTGTCGGCGGGCGACTGGCTGGTGGTGGGGGAGAGGTTGGCGCCGAGGCCCAGGGATGAGCTGGCCTGGGCGGCGGGCGCGAAGCCGGAAATCGACATGGACATGGGCAAGCTCCGAACAGCTTAACCCTAACAAGCAAGTTCGGGGCCACTGACCGGAGCCAGAGAGAGGAGCGTTCCCTCTCCCCGCACGCAGGGAGAGGGAGCTGTGCGATCAGGACTTCGCCGGCGCCGGCGCGGGGGCCGGGCGCTGCACGTCGAAGAACTTCGGGGCCATCTTCGGGATCGCTTCCGACAGGATGGTGTCGACGGTCCAGCCCTCTTCCTTGGTCACGGTCTCGATGGCCCGCGGCTGGGAGTAGAGGATGATGTTCTCGCCCGAGGCGCCGAAGATCTGGCCGGAGACGTTGGCCGCCGCCGGGGAGACCATGGCCACGGAGAAGCGGGCCGGTTGGTCGGCGCGGATCTTCTCGGCCATCACCGCGCGGCGCGCGGCCTGGGCTTCGTCCTTGATCGGCACCGACTGGGTCATCCGGGTCCAGGCCACCGGGGCCAGGCAGTTGGAGCGGATATTGTTGCGGGCGCCTTCCATGGCGATGATCCGCGACAGACCGGCGATGCCCATCTTGGCCGCGCCGTAGTTGGCCTGGCCGATGTTGCCCAGAAGGCCCGAGGTCGAGGTGAAGAACATGTAGGCGCCGTCGTTCTGTTCGCGGAACAGCTCGATGGTGGCCCGGGCGACGTTGAACGAGCCGCGCATGTGCACGTCGATCACGCGATCCCAGTCGTCTTCGCTCATCTTGTGGAACATGACGTCACGCAGGATGCCGGCCGGGTTGATGACCGCATGCAGGCCGCCGAAGGTGTCCATGGCCTGTTCGACCATGCCCTGGACGGCCTTGTAGTTGGTGACGCTGTCGGAGTTCGAGACCGCCTCGCCGCCGGCGGCGCGGATTTCCTGGACGACCTTCTCGGCCGGGCCCTGGGAGCCCTCGTCTTCGCCCTTGAGGCCGCCGCCCAGGTCGTTGACCACGACCTTCGCGCCTTCGGCCGCTGCGATCAGCGCGCAATCGCGCCCGATCCCGTTCCCGCCGCCCGTAACCAGGACGACCTTACCCGTCAAAGCACCCATCAAATCATCTCCCTAAAAAAATCGAATTATGCCGCCGGATTTATTCGAGCCGGTCGGCGGTGCGCAAGGCTGGGAACAGTCTGGCCCACACTCCGGTGACGATCAACGCGCCGACACCGCCGAACACCGCGGCGCCGACGGGCCCCAGGAACCGGGCCACGACGCCGCTCTCGAACTCGCCGAGCTCGTTGGAGGCGCCGATGAACAGGGATGACACGGCGGCCACCCGGCCGCGCATCTGGTCCGGCGTAACGATCTGGACCAGGGTCTGGCGCACGAAAACGCTGAGCATGTCGGCGCCGCCCAGAACAGCCAGGGCCGCCACCGATAGGGGCAGCCACTTGGACAAGCCGAAGACAATGGTCGCCAGGCCGAACACCGCGACGCCGGCGAACATGAACAGGCCGGCGTGGCGGCGGATCGGATAGCCGGCCAGGATGGTGGCCACGATGGTCGCGCCGATAGCCGGCCCGGCGCGCAGGATACCGAAGCCCTCTGGTCCCGCATGCAGGACGTCGCGCGCGAAGACCGGCAGCAGGGCGGTGGCCCCGCCCAGCAGGACCGCGAAGAGGTCGAGCGAAATGGCGCCGAACACGATCTTGTTGGTCCAGACGTAGCTGAGGCCCTCCTTCATCAGGTCCCAGCGGGACCCGGGCTGGACCTGGGGACGGACATTGGTGCGGATGCTCAGGATGCAGAGCGCGGCGACCACATAGAGGACGACGGTCACGCTGTAGGACAGGCCCACCGAGTGCGAGACCAGGATCCCGCCCATAGCCGGCCCGATGATGGATGCGCCCTGCCAGGCCAGCGAGTTCCAGGCGATGGCGCGCGGCAGCAGGGACTTGGGCACCAGCATCGGCCCCATGGCGGTCGAGGCCGGCCCCATGAAGGCCCGGCTGGTCCCGAAGGCGGCCGACAGCACCAGCAGCAGCGGGATCGAGGCGAAATCGAAGATGGCCGCGCAGGCCAGGATCACCGCCGTTGTGATCTCACCCAGGTAGCAGAGGACGAGGACGACCTTGCGATTGTGCCGGTCGGCGGTCTCTCCCGCCGGCAGGGCGAGCAGGAAGACCGGGATGAAGGCCGCCAGGCCGATCATGCCCACATAGAAGGCCGACTGGGCGACGCTCATGGTCTCGCGGGCCACGGCGTACATCTGCCACCCCAGGGCCACGCTCTGGATCTGGACGCCAAGGGTTGAGGAGACCCGCGAGGTCCAGAAGGTCATGAAGTCCCGCCGCTTCAGAAGCGCGGAGACTGTGGAGGGCGGATCGGGCTCGGGCGCGGCGTCGGTCATGGGGCGCGCAACTTGGCCCGCGCCTGCCGCGGGGGCAATGGCGTTGGGGCGTTTTCACATGACGCGCCGTCCGACCCCACCTATGCGGGGTAGGGCAGGGAGACGCGCGTGACCGGGTATGTGATCGGAGTTCTGGTGGAGCTGTCGGGGGAGCCGGCGCCCGTGCGGTGTTATTTCGCACTGGGGATCGAGGACCGCGCCAAGGCCGAGTGGACGGCGGTGGATGCGGCCCAGGACGTCGGCCGCATCGCCTCCAGTCCCTACAAGGGCCAGGAGCCGGTGGAGATGCTCGCGGAGCTGACCGCGGCGCGGATGAAAACCCTGGGTCTGAAGCCTGGCGAGGTGCGGGCGCTGGGGGTGAACTGGCCCCGGCGCTGGATGACCGGTTGACGCCGTGATTGACGCCGTGGCCCCCCGGCCCTATGGCGAAACCGGACTTTCTCTGCCGGGTTTCACGTCAATGCGACGACTGCGACGAACCGGGCGCGCCTGCCGCGCCGCCTGATCCTCCGCCCCGCCACCCGCTCGTGGTGACGGGATCGTCGCAGTTTCCCGCCAGAGTATCCCCCGCATGATCGCTTCCCAGACCGCCGCCCAGGCGCCGAAGATCGTTTCCGAACAGCCCGAAGACGACGCGGCCATCGAGGCGCTGCTGGATCACGCTTTTGGTCCCGGCCGCTTCGCCAAGTCGTCTGAGCGGGTGCGCGAGGTCGCCGAGTTCCGGCCCGACCTGTCCTTCTGCGCCTGGGACGGCGAGCGGCTGGTGGGCTCGGTGCGGATGTGGAAGGCGCATGTGGGCGGCGTCGCCCTGATCTTCCTCGGCCCCCTGGCGGTCGAGGCCGACCAGCGCAAGCATGGGACCGGCGGATTGCTGGTCGAGCGCGCCTGCCAGGCCTGCGAGGCGGCGGGCTTGCCCATCGTCCTGCTCGTGGGCGATCCACCCTATTTCCAGCGCTTCGGCTTCTCCGCCGATATGACGGCGGCGGTGCGCATGCCGGGGCCGGTGGATCAGCGCCGGATCCTGGCGCGCGGTGCTGCGCAGGCGCTGGCGGGGTTGGTCGAGGCCTAGTCCCTTAGGACAGGTTGAGGTCGGGGCGGACGCGCCCTAACTTGGGGCCATGGCGGACACCGACACCAAGACCGGCCTCGATGGCGTGATCGCCGCGGCCAAGACGCAGGCTCCCGGGCGGGGCCTGCCGCCTGTGCACCTGTGGAATCCCGCCCACTGCGGCGACATCGACATCTTTATCCGCAAGGACGGGGTCTGGTTCCACGAGGGGACCCCGATCGGTCGCGAGGCGTTGGTGCGCCTCTTCTCCACCGTGCTGCGCAAGGATCCGGACGGCTTCCACCTGGTCACCCCGGTGGAGAAGATGAAGATCCGGGTCGAGGACGCCCCCTTTGTCGCCACCCGCGTTGACCGCGAGGGCGCGGCGCTGAAGTTCCTGACCAATGTCGGCGACGAGGTCGAAGCCGGGCCCGAGACCGGCATCCGGGTCGAGATGGACGCTGACAGCGGCGAGCCGCGGCCCTATCTGCACGTCCGCCGGGGCCTCGAGGCCCTGATCACCCGACCGGTCTTCTATGAGCTGGTGGAAATGGCTGAAGAGCGCCAGGGGCCTGAGGGGCCGGAGCTGGGGATCGAGTCCAACGGCGCCTGGTTCCCGCTGGGGCCGCCCGGCCTGCACGTCCTGTGAGCCCGGCGCGGAGCGCGCCGTCGGCCGACCTGCGCGACTGGATCATCGGCCATCTCGACCCCTTGGAAGCCCGCGAGCCGGTGGTGGGCGCCTCGGACTTCGACCTGTCGCCTGCTTGGCGACCGCCCGCGCCCCAGACCCTGACGCCGGCCGCGGTGCTGGTCGGCCTGATCGAGCGGGAGCACGGCTATTCGGTGCTGCTGACCAAGCGGGTGGACACCTTGCGCAAGCATGCCGGCCAGGTGGCCTTTCCCGGCGGCCGGCTTGATCCGGGCGAGACGCCCTGGGTCGCCGCCCTGCGCGAGGCCCAGGAGGAGGTCGGGCTGGAGCCGGACTATGTGACCCTGGGCGGCCTGTCCTCGCCCTACCAGACCGGCACCGGCTACCTGATCACCCCGGTGGTGGGCTTCATCCGCGAGGGCTTCGACCTGAGGCCCAATCCGGACGAGGTGGCGGACATCTTTGAGACACCGTTCGGCTTCCTGATGGACCCTTCCAATCACGAGGAGCATGAGCGCCAAGGCCCCGACGGCGAGACACGCCGCTTCTATGCGATGACCCACGAGAACCGCTTCATCTGGGGCGCGACCGCGGGCATGCTCAGGGCCCTCTACGGCCGACTGTACGGCGCAGCGGTGGCTTAATCGCCGCGCGCAAGAAAGAGCAGGACCCTTTGACTTCGAGTATCGGCCAGCGTTCCTGGATGAGCACGCCGCAGGCGACTGTGGTGTTGAACGCCCTGGAGGCCAGGGGCGGGGCGGGCTGCGCCCGCTTCGTCGGCGGTTGCGTGCGCAACGCCCTGCTGAACCGCAAGATCGACGACATCGACATCGCCACCCAGCTGACCCCCGATGAGGTGACGGAGGCCTTGCAGGCCGCGGGCGTCAAGGCCGTGCCCACCGGGGTCGAGCACGGCACCATCACGGCGGTGGCCGACGGCATGCCCTTCGAGGTCACCACCCTGCGCCGGGACGTCTCCACCGATGGGCGCCGGGCGGTGGTCGCCTTCACCACCGACTGGGCCGAGGACGCCCAGCGCCGGGATTTCACCCTGAACGCCGTCTATGCCGACCGGGAAGGCACGCTGTTCGACCCCACCGGCCGCGGCGTGGCCGACGGCCTGGCCGGCCGGATCGTGTTCGTGGGCGATCCCATGACCCGGATCCGCGAGGATTATCTGCGCATCCTGCGCTTTTTCCGGTTCCAGGCCTGGTACGGCAAGGGCGAGGCTGACGCCAAGGCGCTGGACGCCTGCAAGGCCCTGCGGGACACCCTGTCCGGTCGCCCGGCCGAGCGCACCGCCAAGGAGCTCCTGAAGCTCTTGGCCGCAGACGAGCCGCGTCCGGCCATGGCCCTGATGGCGTCCACCGGGGTGCTGGCCAAGGTCGTGCCCTTCTGCCCCGGCCTCGAGGCGCTCAACGGCCTGGTGGAGATCGAGACCTCCCAGCTGTTCGAGAACGATCCGGTGCTGCGTCTAGCGGCCCTGATCCCCGACGACCAGATCAGCGCCGCGCAGGCTGCCGAGCGTCTGCGCCTGTCCAACGAGGTGCGCGACAGGCTGGTCGCCGCCATGGGCAAGACGCCGCGCATCACCAGCTGGATGAGCCCGCGTGAAAGCCGCCGGGCCGTCTACGAGATCGGCGCGCGGGCCTTCACCGACCGGGTGAAACTGGCCTGGGCCAGGTCCCAGCGCACGGCGGCCACCCACCAGTGGCGCGGCCTCCTGGCCCTTGGCGAAAGCTGGACCCCGCCGGCCCTGCCGCTGAGCGGCGAGGACGTGATCAACGCCGGCGTCCCCCGGGGGCCGATGGTCGGGGAGGTGATGCGCGAGGTCGAGGCCTGGTGGATCGACCACGATTTCATCGACGACAAGCTGTCGGTGATCGAGAAGCTCAAGGCTGTGGCCCAGGGGATGGTCTATTGAGGCTCGCCATCCTGGAGACCGGCCAGCCGCCGGCCGAGGTGATTGAACGGTTCGGCGACTACCCGTCGATGTTCCGGACCCTGTTCGGCCGCGAGGCCTATGCCTACCAGACCTTCGATGTCGCCGCGGGCCAGTATCCCGAGCAGATCGCTGACTTCCCGGCCTATGTGATCACCGGCTCCTCGGCCGGGGTCTATGATCCGTTGCCCTGGATCGCGCCGCTGATGGACTTCCTGCGCCAGGCCAAGGGCCAGGCGGCGATGGTCGGGGTCTGCTTCGGCCACCAGGTGATGGCGGAGGCCTTTGGCGGCAAGGTGATCAAGTCGCCCAAGGGCTGGGGCGTCGGCCTGCACAGCTATGATGTCCGCGAGGGCCGGCCCTGGATGGACGCCGCGCCCCGCATTGCGGTACCCGCCTCGCACCAGGACCAGGTGGTGGACCTGCCGCCCGGCGCGCGAGTGGTGGCCTCCAGCGACTTCACGCCCTTCGGCATGCTGGCCTATGACGAGGCCAAAGCCGTCTCGATCCAGCTGCACCCGGAGTTCCAGCCGGACTACGCCAAGGCCCTGATCGAGACCCGGCGCGGGACCCGCTACACCGACGAACAGGCGGACGCCGCCATCGCCACCTATGACGCCCCGGACGACCGGGCGCGACTGGGCGCCTGGATCCAGGACTTCCTCAAGCGGACCGCTGGCTAGAGGTCGATGACCATCCAGACCGTCCCCGGCCAGGGCGGATCGACGGGGAAGCGGCGGAAGCCGTAGCGGTCGTAGAAGCGCAAGGCCCGGTGGTTGCCGGTGTTGCAGCCCAGGTGGACACCGCGCGCCCCGCGCTCACGGATCAGCTCCAGCCAGGTGGTCACCAGCCGTTCGCCCATCCCCTGGCCCTGCAGCCTGGGCAGGAGGTTGATGTGCAGGTGCGCGGGGTAGGCGGCGACCAGGGGCGCGGGCGTGGCGACCGGGCGATGGATGCGGGCGGCGCGGCCCTGGTCAGGGGTGCGCTCAAGCCCCGGCACGCCCTTGGGGTCTGGATAAACTTCGCGCAGGGCCGGCCACCAGTCGCGTTCCTGGCGGGCTTCAAAGGCTGCGGTGTCCAGGGTCCCGATCATGTAGCCGGCGACGCCCTCGCCATCCTCGACCACCATGGCGAGGTCCGGTTGCAGGGCGGCGTAGGGCGCGGCGTAGATGTCGCCGATGATCCTGGGGTCGGCGTAGAGGTGGGTGGCGTCGCCGCCGCTGGCACCGGTCTTCAGGCAGATCTCGTAGAGCGCTGTAAGATCGCCCGGCGCGTAAGGGCGGATCTGCGCCATCAGGCGGCCCGCTGCAGGTCGCGCAGGGGGGCGTAGCTGATCAGGATGACGCCGAGCTTAGCGGCCAGCACCCTCAAGCCGGGATCGAGGGCGCAGGCCAGGTCATCCACCCGGATATCGGCGTGCTTGGGATCGCAGTCGCGAAGTTCGGGGCCGTCCTCGCTGGGGTGGATATAGACCTCGGTGACGCCGGGCCGCAGGTTGCGCAGGATCTTCTCCAGGGCCGGGATGGCCGGGCGGCCCCAGGTGGTCGTCATGTGGTCGGGGAAGACGCGGCCGGCCTCGGCGGCGCGGGCGCGGCCGGGGAAGCCGATCTGGGCCTCGGCGGGTTGGCCCCAGACCCGAAGCGGCAGGTCGTAGTCGCAGGCCAGCTTGAGGTAGAGGTCGAAATAGCGCGGCTCGACCTGCATGGTCCCCATGTGGGCGTCCAGGTGGGTGACGTCGACGCCCCAGGCCAGGGCCTGGTCGACCTGGGCCCGGCATTCGGCCTCGACCTCTGCCAGGTCGGCCTTGGCCCACACCGCCTCGGCCGTGAGCGGCATGAAGCCCTCATCGTCGTGGAGGCTGGAGCCGCCGGTCAGGGCCCGCCAGCGCAGGCCTGGGTATTCGCAGGTGAGGGTCAGGTGGACGCCGATCCCGCCCTCAGGCGCGCGGCGCACGCCGTCCAGGGCCCAGGGGCAGGGGACCATCAGGGTGGTGCTGGTGGCGATCCCGTCTGCCATGGCCGCGCGGATCGCCCGATTGGCGGCGCTGGTGGCCCCCAGGTCGTCGCAGTTGATGATCAGCAGCCGGGCGTCGGCCGCATGGCCCAGGCGTTCGGCGAGCGTTGCGGCCATGGCGTGTCCTCCCTTTGCGAGGAAGGAAGCACGCCTTCGCAGCCTAGGTCCAGGCGACCATGGGCGGCATGGAGGACAGGATGGTCTCGATATTGCCGCCGGCCTTCAGCCCGAACATGGTCCCGCGGTCGTAGAGCAGGTTGAACTCCACATAGCGGCCGCGGCGGACCAGCTGTTCCTGGCGGTCGGCCTCGGTCCAGGGCTCGTTCATGCGGTGGCGGACGATCTTCGGATAGACGTCTAGGAAGGCCTCGCCCACGGCGCGGGTGAAGGCGAAGTCCTTCTCGAAGTCGCCGGTGTTGTGCCGGTCGTAGAAGATGCCGCCGATGCCGCGCGGCTCCTTGCGGTGGGGCAGGTAGAAGTACTCATCGCACCAGGCCTTGTACTTGCCGTGCCATTCCGGATCGAAGGGATCGCAGGCGGCTTTCATCGCCGCATGGAACAGGACCGCGTCCTCGGCCTCCTGGCTGCGCTGGCGGTCCAGCATCGGCGTCAGGTCAGCGCCGCCGCCGAACCAGCTGACCGCCGTCGACAGGAACCGGGTGTTCATGTGCACGGTCGGCACCCGCGGCGAGACCGGGTGGATGATCAGGCTGATGCTGGCCGAGACGTAGGACGGATCGACATCCGCGCCCGGCATCTGGGCCGCCATCTCCGGGGAGAACCGCGCGGTGGCCGCCGAGGTGTGCACGCCGGCCTTCTCGAACAGCCGGCCCTTGAAGTGGCCGCCGATCCCGCCGCCGGTTCCGGTCTCGCGGGTCCAGGGCCGCAGGTCGAACTTGCCGGCCTCGCCGATATAGAGTTCCGGCGGGGCCTCGTCCTCCAGCCGCTCCAGCTCGGCGACGATGCGGGTCTGCAGGTCCTCGAACCAGGCCTTGGCCCGGACGCGGCGCTCTTCGATCTCAGGCGTGATGTTGCTCATGGGACGAGGGGCTTAGGCATTTGGCCAGTCTGGCGCAACGCCTCGGACACCGCGATGGCGGCCGAGACGGTCACGTTCAGGGAGCGGCGGCCGGGCATCAGCGGGATGAAGACCCGCTCATCGCAGGCGTCGTGCACATCGTCGGGCACGCCAGCGCTCTCGCGGCCGAACAGAAGGGCGTCGTCAGGGCGGAAGGCGAAATCGCCGAAGGGCTGGGCGCCTTTTGTGGTGAAAAGCACGATCCGTCCGGGGGCTTCACGGCGGAAATCCGCCCATCCAGGGTGGCGTTTCACCTCCGCAGGTTCCCCATAATCCATGGCCGCGCGGCGGATTCCCTTGTCCGACAGGGGGAAGCCGCAGGGCTCGATCACATGCACCGGGACCCCCAGGCAGGCCCCGAGACGAAGGGCCGCGCCAAGGTTTTGCGGAATGTCCGGTTGAAAAAGCGCCATGAGCATTCTAAGCGATCCAGCCACGGGATTTGACGGGGCAAGGGTCGAATCACGGGGGGCCTGAGACGCGTGCGTCTCCAAGCCCGTTCCGGAACTCGATCCCGCCCCGGTATCGAATTCCGTCAGGGCCTTTACCAGAGCTTCTGGGCGGGTCGAAGACGGGCGTTGGGTCACATTCATGGCCCCGCCCCAACCGAAGGGTAGCTTTAAGGTGGCCGACACCGTCGTGGGCGCAAATCCCGATCCTCATGCCGCGGGCGAAGACCCGAACCGGCGCGACTTCATTCACATCGCCGCCGCGGTCGCCGCGGTGGGCGCGGCTGGCGGACTCGCCTGGCCGTTCATCGATCAGATGAACCCGGCCGGCGACACCCTGGCGCTCGCCTCGGTGGAATTCGACCTGACGAAGGTCGAGCTCGGCCAGCAGGTGACGATCAAATGGCGGGGCAAGCCGCTGTTCATCCGGCGGCGGACCGGCAAGGAGATCGCCGCGGCGATCGCCGACGACAAGGCCGCCCTGCGTGACCCGCAGACCGATGAAGAGCGTCACAAGCCCGGCAAGGCCGAGTGGCTGATCCTCGTGGGCACCTGCACCCACCTGGGCTGCGTGCCGACCTTCGGCGGCGGCGACTTCGGCGGCTGGTTCTGCCCCTGCCACGGTTCGCACTACGACACCTCCGGCCGGATCCGTAAGGGGCCCGCGCCGAAGAACCTGGCCGTGCCGGAATACACCTTCCTGTCTGACACCAAGGTCAAGGTGGGCTGAGGATCATGAGCGGACATTCGAATTACGAGCCGAAGACCGGCTTCGAGCGCTGGCTCGACGTGCGCCTTCCCGTCGTGCGCCTGGCGTACGACAGCATGGTGGACTTCCCCACCCCGAAGAACCTGAACTACTGGTGGACCTTCGGCGGCATCCTGGCCGTCTGCCTGGTGATCCAGATCGTCACCGGCGTCGTGCTGGCCATGCACTACGTGCCGCACGTCGACTACGCCTTCAATTCCGTCGAGCGCATCATGCGCGACGTGAACTACGGTTGGCTGGTGCGCTACATGCACGCCAACGGCGCCTCGATGTTCTTCATCGCCGTCTACGCCCACATCTTCCGCGGCCTCTACTACGGCTCCTACAAGGCGCCCCGCGAAGTGCTGTGGATCCTGGGCTGCGTGATCTACCTCCTGATGATGGCCACCGCCTTCATGGGCTACGTTCTGCCCTGGGGTCAGATGTCCTTCCACGGCGCGGTCGTGATCACCAACCTGTTCGGCGCCATCCCCGTGGTCGGCCCGTCGATCACCACCTGGCTGTGGGGCGGCTTCGCGGTCGATAACCCGACCCTGAACCGGTTCTTCTCGCTGCACTACCTGCTGCCGTTCATGATCGCCGGCGTCGTGGTCCTGCACATCTGGGCGCTGCACGTCCCGGGCAACAACAACCCGGCCGGCGTGGAAGTGAAGTCCAAGGCCGACACGGTGCCCTTCCACCCGTACTACACGGTGAAGGACGGCTTCGCGATCGCCCTGTTCATGGTGATGTTCGCCTGCTTCGTGTTCTTCAACCCGAACGCCCTGGGCGACGCGGTGAACTACGTGAAGGGCAACCCGCTGGTGACCCCGGCTCACATCGTGCCCGAATGGTACTTCCTGCCGTTCTACGCGATCCTGCGGGCCATTCCGGACAAGCTCGGCGGCGTGATCGCCATGTTCGGCGCCATCGCCATGCTGTTCGCCCTGCCGTGGCTCGACACCTCCAAGGTGAAGTCCATGCGCTACCGTCCGGCGGCCAAGCTGTACTTCCTGATCTTCGTGGTGGCCTGCTTCGTGCTTGGCATCTGCGGCGGCCAGCTGCCCGACAACCAAGTCATCCCGGGCCTGTCCACCTTCACGCTGATCGACGCCGACCTGAACTCCATGGTCTGGCTGAGCCGCGTGGCCACCCTGTACTACTTCGCCTACTTCCTGATCGTCATGCCGGTCCTGGGCCTCACCGAGACCCCGCTGCCGCAGCCTGAATCGATCTCGGAGCCGGTGCTGTCCCATCCTGCCAACGCGCCGGCCGGCGCCGCGGCTTCGCCTGAAAAGAGGGGTTGAGCTCACATGCTGCGCAAAACTATCGCGCTCGCGGCGCTGGGGCTCGCTGTCTTCGCCACCCCGGCGCTGGCGGCCAGCAGCCACCCCCTCGAGCCCAAGGAAATGACCTGGGGCTTTGAAGGCCCGTTCGGCAAGTTCGATCAGGCCCAGCTGCAACGGGGCTACAAGATCTATCGGGAGGTCTGCTCGGCCTGCCACTCGATGGAGCTGATGAGCTTCCGCAACCTGGGTCAGAAGGGCGGACCGTTCTACGACCCGAAGTATCCGAACCCGAACGATAATCCCTACGTGAAGGCCATCGCGAAGGATTATCAGATCAACGACATCGACTCCGAGACGGGGGACGTGATCCAGCGTCCCGGCACCTCGGCGGACCGGTTCCCGAACCCGTTCCCGAACGAGCCGGCCGCCCGCGCCTCGAACGGGGGCGCTCTGCCGCCGGACCTGTCGAACATGGCGAAGGCCCGCGATGGCGGTCCGCGCTACATCTACTCGCTGCTGACGGGCTTTGTTGAGCCGCCGGAAGGCCTGACCGTTCCGAACGGCCAGCACTACAACCCGTACATGGCCGGTGACGTGAGCGCCTACTACAAGGGCAAGCATCACGTGCCGCCGGGCGGCTTCCTGGCCATGGCCCCGCCGCTGGCGACGGACAAGGTCTCCTTCGACGACGGCACGAAGTCGACCGTCGAACAGCAGGCCAAGGACGTCACCGCCTTCCTGACCTGGGCTTCCGAGCCCAAGATGGAAGAGCGCAAGGCCTTCGGGATCGCGGCGATCATCTACCTGCTGATCCTGTCGGGCATCCTGTACGTCAGCTACAAGCGCATCTGGCGGAACGTCTCCCACTAAGGGGCGGTCCATCCGGACGGAGCCAGGGCCTCGGCGAAAGCCGGGGCCCTTTTTCGTGGCTCAAACTCAGGGATCAGGCGTGCGGCCGAAGGGTGATGCGACGCCGCGGATAGTCGATCCGCAGGTCCCAGCCCGCGAGCAGGGGCGGCCCAACCGACCCCAGCGCGCCCTCCGGTAATTCCGCCAGCCCGACCGGCAGGTGCTCCCACAGCCGCCCCGACAGGGAGAAGCCCCGCAGCCAGGCGCGCCAGATCCCGTAGGGCAGGAGTTCGGCGGGCTTCTCCGCGCCAGGCGCCTGGGCCAGGGCTGATGACAGCCGCAAGCCCGTGTCGGCGCCTGTCGAGACCAGGACGGCGCCGCCCGTGGCCCTCGGCCCGTCCGCCGCGGCGCCGGGCAGGCTGGGCAGGGCGCCGGACAGGCTGAAGCGATAGACCGCGCCGCCCCTCAAGCTCGGCGCACGGCCTGGCCGCGACAGGCGCACCCGGCAGGGGGCGAAGCGGACATCGACCACATAGTCGCCGAGCACATCGGCCCCGATGACCCCCGCCACCGGGGTCGGAAAGCTCCAGACGCGGGCGTCGAGGTCGACGACGGCAAGATCCACAGCCCTGCGGGTCATGCCCGCGAGCCGCACCTCGCCCCGCAGCGCCTCCGCCGCGATGCCGTCGGTCTGGGCTCGGGTCTCGTGCACCAGGGTCCGGGGCGCGGCGGTGTCGAGAATGTAGTCTCCGGCCGCCCCGGCCACGACGGCGGGCACAACCACCACCCCCTGGTCGAGGACACAAGCGACCTCGCCGGCATGCGCCCGGGGCGCGACGGCGAGGGCCAGGAGGGGAAGGAGGCGCTTCACGGCGCTGAGCGTAGCGGGCGCGGGAAGGGGTGAGAAGCACGAGGCCTTGCCACCGCCCATAACTCCCTCTCCCCATGACTGGGGAGAGGGCTGGGGTGAGGGGGGATCCCCAGCGCCAGGTCCCCTCACCCCGACCCTCTCCCCGCATGCGGGGAGAGGGGGGGTAAGCTAAGCTAAGCTTCGCTGCGGCCGCCGCCGTTGCGGGCGAAGACCTGCAGGGTCCGCAGGCGCGCAAGGCGGGCGCTGTCGGGGTGGTAGTCGGCGCGGCGGTCCGAGGCGAAGCCGTGGCCGGCCTCGTAGAGGTGGAGCGGTACCTCCGGATGGCCCGCGCGGATCTCCTCGACCCGCTCGAGCGGGATGGAGGCGTCGGTCTTGCCGAAGTGCAGGATGATCGGGACCTTGGGTGTCTCGTCCTTCAGCTCGGTGATCCGGCGGCCGTAATAGGCGCTGGCGGCCGACAGGCCCTGGCAGCGGCAGGCCGCCAGCCAGGTCGCCGCCCCGCCCCAGCAATAGCCCACGGCGAAGACCGGTGGGCTCAGGGCGTCGATCGCCGCCTGCAGGTCGCCGGCCACCTGGTCCCAGGGGGAGCTTTGAGAGAACTGCACCCCGCGGGCCACCGCCTCCTGGGTATAGCCCTCGGCGGTGAAGCCCTTCTCCAGCCGGTCGTAGAAGCTGGGGGCGATCACCTCGTAGCCGTCCTCGGCGAAGCCGTCGCAGAGTTCGCGGATATGCTCGGTCACCCCGAAGATCTCCTGGATCAGCACCAGGCCGCCCCGGCGGGCGTCGTCAGGCTTCACATGCCAGGCCGACAGCTCAAAGCCATCGAAGGCGCTTTTCAGGGTGATGAGCTCGCCCATGGTCAGGCGCCCGCGAACAGCTCGAGGGTCCGTTGCCGGGCCAGTTCGGCGCTCGCCTGGTTCAGGCGCTGCGGGTCCTCGTTGTTGAAGCCGTGGCCGGCGTCTTCGTAGATGTAGACCGGCACGTTCGGGTTCTTCGCCTGGACCGCGGCCTTGACCTCGTCGGCGGGGATCATGGCGTCCTGGCGGCCCAGGTGGATGATCACCGGGCACTTGGGCGTCTTGTCCGCATTGGCCTGGACCAGGCTGCCGTAATAGCTGGAGCCGGCGGCGAAGCCGGGGACCTCGCAGGCGGCCAGCCAGGTCAGGGACCCGCCATAGCAGTAGCCCACCACGAACACCTTGCCGGCGGCGGCCATCGCCGCGCGGCAGGCGTCGATGTCAGAGAGCGCCTGTTCCAGCGGGGTGGCGCGAGCGTGGGTGACGCCAGCGGTCATGCCCTCGGCGTCATGGCCGGCGGTGAAGCCCGGCTCCCGGCGGTCATAGAGGGAAGGTGCGATGGCCTCGTAGCCCAGGCTCGCCCAACGGTCGACGTCGCGACGGATGTGCTCGTCGATCCCGAAGATCTCCTGGATCACCACAACGCCGCCCTTGCGCGCGCCAGCCGGCGCGGCGCGATAGACGCCGAACTCGAAACCGTCGGCGCCCTTAAGCTTGGAATACTCACCCATGTCGTCCCTCCCGGATCTTGCCGTCTGACATAGGCCGGCGGGCGGGGATGTCCAGCGGGGAGGGGGCCTAGACGTTGAAGCGGAAGTTCATCACGTCGCCGTCCTGGACGACGTACTCCTTGCCTTCCTGGCGGAACTTGCCGGCCTCGCGCGCGCCGGCTTCGCCCTTGAACTTGATGTAGTCCTCGTAGGCGATGGTCTCGGCGCGGATGAAGCCCTTCTCGAAGTCGGTATGGATGACGCCGGCGGCCTGGGGGGCGGTGTCGCCCTTGTGGATCTGCCAGGCGCGGGCTTCCTTCGGCCCGACCGTGAAATAGGTCTGCAGGCCCAGCAGGTGATAGGCCTCGCGGATCAGTTTGTTGAGGCCAGGTTCGGCCAGGCCCAGGGTCTCCAGGAACTCGGTGCGTTCCGCGGGCTCAAGCAGGGCGATCTCGCTCTCGATCTGGGCGGAGATCACCACATGGTCGGCGCCGTCGCGCTTGGCGCGCTCGGCGACCTGGTTCGACAGTGCGTTGCCGGTGGCGGCGGAGCCCTCGTCGACATTGGAGACATAGAGGGCCGGCTTGGAGGTCAAGAGCTGGAGCATGCGCCAGGCCTTCTCGTCCTCGGCCGAGACCTCGGCCTTGCGAGCCGGGCGACCCTCATTGAGCAGCTTCAGGGCCACCTGGACCAGGCGCAGGGTCTGGGCGCTCTCCTTGTCGCCGGTCTTGGCGCGCTTCTCGAGATTGACGACGCGCTTCTCCAGGCTCTCGAGGTCGGCCAGCATCAGCTCGGTCTCGATGGTCTCCAGGTCGGCGATCGGGTCGACCTTGCCCTCGACGTGGGTGATGTCGTCGTCGATGAAGCACCGGGCGACGAAGGCCACGGCGTCGCAGTCGCGGATGTTGGCCAGGAACTGGTTGCCCAGGCCCTCGCCCTTGGAGGCGCCGCGCACCAGGCCGGCGATGTCCACGAAGTTGATGCGGGCCGGGATGATCTCCTTGGACGGGATGATCTGGGCCAGGGCTTCCAGGCGCGGCTCGGGCACGGCCACGTCGCCGGTGTTCGGCTCGATGGTGCAGAACGGATAGTTGGCGGCCTGGGCCGCCGCCGTCTGGGTCAGGGCGTTGAACAGGGTCGACTTGCCCACGTTGGGCAGACCGACGATGGCGACCTTGAGAGCCATGGGGAACCTCGGAAACGGAAGGGCCGTCTTATGGCCAATGGGGGCGGCTTAGGCCAGCGCTTAGAGCGCCAGGCCTTACAGGGATTGGGCGGCGAGGTCGCGCCAGGCGCGGCCTTCCTTCTGGAACTGGCGGTGGGTCTTGGCGATGCGCCGGTCCATGTCCTCGATGATCGCCTTGGCCTCGGCCTTGCGGCCAGAGCGCGCCAGGAAAGCGGCGTAGCGGCCCCAGGCCTCCAGGCCCGGCAGGCGCTCGGCGGCGTCCTTGTAGGCGGCCTCGGCCTCGGCGGCCTGGCCCAGGCCGTCCAGAACCCGGGCGCGGGTCAGGGTGGCGCTCGGCGTGTGGCCGGTGCGCTCGTCGGCCTGCAGGCGTGTGATCAGGGGTTGGGCTTCGGTCGCGCGGCCCAGCTCGACCAGGGCGTTGGCCCAGCCCTGCAGCAGGGTCGGATCCTCAGCGTGGATACCTTGCGCGGCCTGGGCGTAGAGGTCGGCGGCTTCCTGGTGTTTGCCCAGGCTGGCGGCGGCGGCGGCCAGGCGGCTCTGGTTGCGGACGGTGGGGGCGTCGTCGCAGGCCTGTTTGGCCTCGCGGTACTCGCGGGTGGGGTCCAGGGCCTCGCGGGCCTGGGCCTGGAGCTTACGGGCGGTGGAGCCGCCGAAGATCTCCGGCAGGATGATGGCGGCGATGTAGACCATGCCCCCCAGCGGCTGGAACATCAGGATGATCCAAAGCCAGAAGGTGTCGCGGCCCGAACGCACCACGTGCACGCATAGGCCGATGGAGAAGCCCACCGACAACAGGATCAGCCAGAGGGGAAAGCCCGAGAACATCGTCCTAGTCCTCCTTGCCCTTGCGCGGGTCGGCCTTCTCGGCCGGCGCCAGCCGCATCACCTCGTTCTGATACTTCTCGTCCTCTCCGGCCACCAGCGCCGGCAAGGCGTCGGCGACGGCCCGCAGCAGGTCGGCGACCCAGGTCTGGTCGACCTTGTGGAAGTCTGAGAGCACGTGGCCCTGCACCCGGTCCTTGTGGCCGGGATGGCCGACGCCCAGCCGGGCGCGGCGGAAGTCGGGACCGATATGGGCGGTGACGGAGCGCACCCCGTTATTGCCCGCCGCGCCGCCCCCGGTCTTCATGCGGAAGCGGCCCGGCGCCAGGTCGATCTCGTCATAGAACAGCACGAGATCGGCGGGCTTGAGCTTGTAGAACTTCAGCGCCTCGCCCACGGCGCGGCCGCTCTCATTGTAGAAGGTCTGGGGCTTGAGCAGCAGGACCTTTTCCGGGCCCTTGGTTGTCTCGATCTCGCCTTCGCGGGCGAGCGACTGGAAGCGCGAACGCTCCGGGCCAAACCGCCAACGGTCGGCGATGGCGTCGATCGCCATGAAGCCGACGTTGTGGCGGTTGCCGGCATAACGGGGGCCAGGATTGCCCTGGCCCGCCAAGATGATCATGGGATCCTCCGAGGAGGCGCCGGGTGTTAGCCTTCGGCGCCTTCAGCGGCTTCGGCCGAGGCCGAGGCGGCCGAACCGGCGACGGTGGCGATCACCAGGTCGGCGCCGCCGACGGCGCTGACGCCTTCAGCCAGCTTCAGGCCACCGGCGCGGATGGTCGCGCCGATTTCCAGGCCGGCCAGGTCGATCACGATCTCTTCCGGGATGTGGTCGGCCGGGCAGTTCAGCTCGAGCTCGTGCAGGACGACGTTCAGCGTGCCGCCCTTCTTCAGGCCCGGCGAGGCTTCGTGGTTCTTGAAGTGAACCGGCACAGCGATCTTGATCTGCTGGTGCTCGTCGACCCGGTACAGGTCGAAGTGCCACGGCTCGTCGGTCACCGGGTGCATGTCCACGGCCTTGGCGATGACCGGCTGGGTCTCTTCGCCGTACTTCAGGGTCACCAGGTGGCCCAGCAGCTTGCCCGTGTAGAGCGCCTTGCGGAACTCATTGGACTTCACGGCGATGGCCACCGGATCCTTGGCGCCGCCATACAGGACGCCCGGGACCTTGCCAGCCGCGCGGGTCGCGCGCGCGCCGCCGGTGCCAGTGCGTTCGCGGACTTCAACGTTCAGAACAATATCGGCCATGGCCTCGCCTCAAAACGAAACCGCCGCGCGATCAGTCCCGCGCGGCGACGGACGACCCCTAGGGGCCGAAAGGTGGGCGTAGATACACAAAACTCCCGCCCGTTGCAACGGGCGGGATTGAGAGACTTAACGCTTCTTTGATGCGGCCTTCTTGCCGCCCTTGCCGGAGGCCGCCTTTGGGGTGGTCTCGGCGCCCGCAACCCGCACCTGGGGCACGAACCGCGGCTCGTAGGGCTCGGGCAGGCCGGCGGCTTTGATCACGCAGCGGCCGGTGTCCATCATCACATGCTGGCCCAGGCAGAAGACGTCTTCGTAGTGCGGCTTGGAGACGGCCAGGCACTGGTAGAGGTTCAGCTTGGACATGTTGATGCACGAGGCGACGTTGGGCTCGGCCATCACCGCCATCACGGTGTCGAGGTTGGCGTCGCCGGCCTCGCCCAGGGCGGCCAGGGCCGCCACGGTCAGGCTGCGAGCCACCACCTGGGTGTAGGGCGGATTGGCGGCCGAGGGCGTCAGGCCCAGCGATTCGGCGCCCAGGGCGGCCTGCTGCAGGCGGGCGGTCTCGGCCACGTCGCCGACCAGGGGGGTCGCCGAAAGGGCCTTGGCCTGGGACAGACGCAGGTCGCGGTTGGCGACGTCGCTCTTGGACCATTTCTGGTGCTGGATGTCGTAGGCCGACTGCTTCACCGCCTTGCCGGCGTCGTACAGCTTCTGGCCCTCGGTCCCGAGCGCGGCGATGGCCAGGGCGGCGGCGTTGGGAGCGCCGGTCATGCCCAGGACGTAGTTCGGGTTCTGGATCAGCTGGTTGGTGATCTCGCGGCGCTGGGCGGCGTCGGCGGCGTACTTGCGCACCCCGGCCACGAACTCGGCGTCCTGCAGGGCGGCGACGGCGCCGTAGGCGATGGCCCCGCGCAGCAGCTGAGCCGGCTCATAGGCGGCCCCGATCTTCAGCGAGCGGGCGATAGAGTCGCCATCGGTGAAGTCCGGCGTGATCGCCGTCGCGTGGTTCATGTAGTAGCGGTAGGCGCTCGCCTGTTCGATCAGGCGGGGCGACAGGCTCACCGCGGGCGGCGGCGGCGGTGGTGGCGGTGGGGGCGGGCCCTTCGCGTCACAGGCGGCCAGCAGGGCCAGACACAAGGCCGCAGCCGAAGCCGCAGAAATCTTAAGGGCGGAAGTCATCCCGAAGCCTTCCCCAGAAACCAAGACAGATCAAGTTAGCACGCCGGCGCGGGCAGGAATGTGACCGCGAACGTTAACCAGTCGGTTACCAAGCTTGACCGGTGGTTGATCTGGCGTGAGGTCGGCCGGCCGCGGCCAGAGCTTTCCCCTGGAAGCGGCGCGGTAAGGCTAAAATTCAACTGAACGGGCTGGAGCCCGACCGATCAGTCGAAGAGCTTGGAAACCGACTCTTCGTTGGCGATCCGGCGGATCGCTTCGCCCAGCAGCTTGTCGCAGCTGACATAGCGCAGCTTGCCGGCGTTGGCGGCGTGCTCAGGCGGCGGGACGGAGTCGGTCATCACCAGCTCCTTCAGGATCGAAGCATTCACCCGATCCACGGCCGCGCCGGACAGAACCCCGTGCGAGACATAGGCCGAGACCTCGGTCGCGCCGTTGTCCAAGAGGGCCTGGGCCGCGTTGCACAGGGTGCCGCCGCCGTCGATGATGTCGTCGAACAGGATGCAGCGGCGGCCGGACACGTCACCGATAATGTTGGCGACCTCGGACTTGCCAGGACCGGAGCGACGCTTGTCGACAATGGCCAGGTCGGCGTTCAGGCGGCTGGCCACGGCCAGGGCCCGCACCACGCCGCCCACGTCGGGCGACACGATCAGGAGGTCGCCGGGCTTTTCGTAGTTTTCCTTGATGTCGGCGGCCAGGATCGGCGCGGACACCAGGTTGTCGGTGGGAATGTCGAAGAAGCCTTGGATCTGGCCGGAGTGCAGATCCATGGTCAGGACCCGGTCGGCGCCGGCGCGTTCCAGCAGGTTGGCCACGAGCTTGGCCGAGATCGGCGTGCGGCCGCCGGTCTTCCGATCCTGACGGGCGTAGCCGAAATAGGGCATCACCGCCGTGATCCGCTTGGCCGACGCGCGCTTCAGGGCGTCGATGCAGATCAAGAGCTCCATCAGGTTGTCGTTGGCCGGATAGCTGGTCGACTGCAGCACGAAGACGTCTTCACCGCGGACGTTCTCGTCGATGGTGACGAAGATCTCATTGTCCGCGAACCGCTTCACCGTCGCGCGGCACAGCGGCACGTCCAGGTGCGCGGCGACGGACTCCGCCAGGGCTCGGTTGGAGTTGCCAGCCAAGAGCTTCATGACGGTCCCCCGCGGGTCGCTTTGTTTGAATGCGCGCGCTTGTAGCAGCGACGACGCAGGCGGCAAGGCGGATTCTGCCGCAGGCGACGAAGAGTCCCTCAGACCAGGGTTATGGCGGAGAGCAGGCGGCCGAAATCGGGCTCTCCGCGCTGGAAAGCCCGGCGGTTGGAATAGAACCGGGCCTCGTCGGCGCAGGTGTCGGCGCCGATCCAGGCGCAGGTCTCGACCCCGGTCGATTCGATCCGTGACAGGACAAAACCGGGCAGGTCGAACTGGCGCTTTTCAGCCGAGACTCCCGCCGTGAAGAATCGCTCATTGGCCGGGTCGACGGCCAGGAAGCGGTCGAGGAACTCCAGGCCCACCTCATAGGAGACCTGGGCGATGCAGGGGCCGACGACGGCGACGATGTCCTTCGGGGTCGCGCCCTTGGTCTGCATGGCCTGGACCGTGGCCTCGGCGATGCCGGTCAGCGCGCCCTTCCAGCCAGCGTGGGCGGCCGCGACGACTCCGGCCTTGGGGTCGGCGAACAGGATCGGAGCGCAGTCGGCGGCCAATGCGCCGCACAGCACGCCGGGGGTGGCCGTCACCACCCCGTCGGCCTGGGGTCGGGCGTCGCCCCAGGGCTGGTCGGCCACGAGGGCTTCGGCGGAATGGATCTGGTAGCAGGTCGACAGGGCCGACAGGGGCAGGTCGAAATGGGCGGCGGCCCGGCGGCGGTTCTCAACCACGGCCTCGGCCGCGTCGGACGAACCCTGGCCGACGTTCAGCCCCGCATAGATCCCCTCGGACATCCCGCCCTGGCGCGTGAAGAAGGCGTGGCGCACGCCGGGCAGGTCGAGCAGGGGTGAGGTCAGGGCGGGCAGGGCGGTCATGCGGCGGTCTCGAAGGCGGGCGGGGTCAGGCCGGACTGGCACAGGCAGGCGACCTTGAACAGTTCGCCCATCTGGTCGGGAGCGATCAGGCGCAGCAGCTGGCGCTCGATCTGGTCGGCCCGCTCAGGCCGGGCGGCGGCCAGGGCCTCGGCCCGGGGCACGATCCCCAGACGCATCAGGAACTCGCCCTGGGTCAGGATCGGCGCCGCGGCGGCGCCGGCGTCGCGGGCG